>JAFZIG010000169.1 GCA_017554485.1 Acidaminococcaceae bacterium
AATTTTTATGGTTGAATTTGAGGGTTTGCATACTTAAATTATACCAAAAGGAGAGGCCTTTCGGGGTCTCTTTTTTCTTTTTCTCATAGAAAAATCGGCACCCTTTCGGATGCCGATTCATTGGGCTATTTTGTTACAGCCGTTTACTTTTCTTGCACTTGCTTTTTATTCTTCAGAATCGCGTCTGCTTTATCCTTGATCTTGCAGATGCGGTCTGTCCAGGCGAACAGTTCAGGCAAATCGTAATCGCCATCATGCCCGTAACCCCAGGGGACCTTGAAGTCCACAGTTTTTCCATTATTCTTTAGTTTCAAAGCAAGGATGGCGGGAATGGCCAATGCCGTATCCCGGTCCAGAGCACCATGGCGGATACGCCAGTGGGGAGCGGTCTGTACTTCCGGATTTCCGATATAGCGGATGGGGTTCATCATTTTTATGATCTGACCGTTCGCCATATATTGGGAAAGATCCAGTTTGTCCTTTTCCATTTGTTCTTCCAGATTCGCTTTTCTCAGCTTCCGTTTTTCAACAGGGAACGCCAGCGCGTATTGGCGCGCTTTTTCTTCTGCAAGTTCTCTTTCTTCTTCCTGCTTAGGCGCTGTAACAAGTCGGCTCTGTTCCAGCGCATACCGCGTGAAATGTTTGTTGGCGATATCATATGTACCGAACTCATTGTTTTCGCCGGTTGTCATATCAAAGGCATCGAAAGCGGGAATACCTTTTAATCGCTTAACAGCCTTGACATATTTTGGGAAGTCCATATGCACCGCCATACCGTCGCTAACAGTCAGCCAGGGAGTTTTTAGCACGGTTGTATCTCCCGTGTCAATGGCATCCTGGGCAGATTCCAGATATAGCGACTCGATGTACTCCCGGAAGAGGCCGTCTCCGTCCGGCGAAAGGTTCAGCCGGTTGCCAAGGGAATCCCGGAGATTAAGGGAATTCAGGTATTCTGCAAATTTTTCTTTTAATTCTGCGGATATTTCTTTTTGTTCCGGTGTGATGGCAGTTCCTGTCCCGTCCGCTGACTTTCTGCTGTAGTATGCATTGGCATCGTGGAACATCCATTCATATGCCATATCCGCGTTTTCCAGGTTGGTAACGGGGCAATAGGCCATGGAAGCGAAAATATCGTCCCGTTCCCTGGCGGCTCCCTGTTCCTTCAAATAAGGAATATAATCTTTTGTGTTTCCGGTAGCGCCTAATAGGGCAGACAGCGCGCCTCCTGCACTGGTGCCGCAGGAGATGATCTTTTCGGTATCGCCTGCGGGGATACGCTTTGCTTTACGGTTATGCCGTACAAAACGTACGGCGGCTTTATAGTCGACGATCAGGGCAGGGGCCTTTCCTGTTTCGTAACCGTTTTTGGCTTTCAGTGAACGTCCGCGGATAGCGGGGGAAACTACAACATACCCGCTGCTCAGCGCATATAAAGCCGCATTGGCCCCGCCATGACGGGATTCCACCTGCGGTTCTTCGATCGTACCAGGCATATAACCCCCTACGCTGTTGGGCATAAAAATGGGAGCCGTTTCGGCGGTAAACCCGTTGATACTCTCGCCCTTCAAATACGCTTCGGGAATATATATGCTCAGCATCTGGCTTTCCGGCTCGAAAGGCTTTTTGACATACACGAGATGCTCATAGGCACGGAAGGTGACCGTTTCCCCGTTGGCGTTCATTGTTTTTGTGGAGTAGTCTTCCGGATTAAAAACGATACTGTATTCCTGTCTGCCTTTAAACGCATCGGTAAAAGTCTTCGCTTTCCGTTCCTTTTCTTTTGTACGGTCTTTGAGGAATTCCTGACGCTGTCTCTGAAGTATCCTGATTTCTTTTTCCAGTTGTGCTATTTCTTTCCATTCGTTCGCGGAAAGTTCTCTTTCGCTTTTATAGGGAACCTCGCTGCCGGGAATACCTTCCCCCTCTTTCAGGAATTCATTCTGAATAGGTTTGAATTCAGCGGAATGGTCTATACCAGCGGTATTACCGCTGGCATCAGGTACTGCAACTTCACTTTGCATCCCTGTATTTTGGTTTGATACGGATTGATTAACTGTTTCTTCCTGGTTTGTTCCCGTAGTTTGTTCTACAAGATCGGTATTAGCCACATTCTTCGGAGGAATGGCAGAGACGGTCTGTCCAGGGGAGTTTGTCTGTACTGTGACAGGAACTTCAGTAATGACTTCTTCAGCCCGGGCAGGCGCGGTCGATGTTGCGGAAAGCAGTGCAGCCAGGATTGCGGCTGCCAGATATTTATTTGCAGAGAGGAATCGTAGTTGCATGATACATGGCTCCTTATCATTATTTGTGCTCATTATAAATGCAATTTGATTTGCAAATTGCGGTATCGGTTCTGGTTTGTTTATGATATACTTAAATCATATTAATATATTATAACATTTCATTTCTGTCGTTTCCATAAAAATAATTATAAACTTTGATTTTATTGTGATAAAATATAGAAGAGATATCAGGGAAAGCAGGTGGCGTTTTGCATAAAAAACTGGCAGTACTTGTAATGGCTCTCGGCCTTGTGCTGGGAAGAACCTGGGGTCTGGATAATGTGGTTCATGCGCAGCCGGCGGTTCATCCGGAAAAGTCCGGAGAAACGGTTCAGGCTGCACCGCAACAGGCAGAAACTGCAGCGGAAACAGAAAAGAAGTTTCCCGTAACAGAAACCGTGGCAGACAGGCAGGATGTGGTGGTTTTTACCGATGCCAAAAACGGCTTCCGGATTTTTATTCCGGCAGAGCTTCAGCTGTATCCGCTGGGCATCAACCCAGTGGCGGTGCTGCGGGGGGAGAACATAGAAAAAGGTCTGCGCCTGGCTATTGATGCTTCGGCTATCGACAACAAAGGCCCGCTGATGCCCTTTCAGGTGGAAGAATTCCGGAAAGATTTCCTGCGTCTGGTAAAGAGCAGCGTCAAGGACAGCGCCAACGCCAAAAAGATCCTGACCAGCGAAGAAGTGGAGCTGGCAGGACAAAAAGCAGTTCATGTGGTATCTACTACGCTGACTACGGACGGGAAACGCCGGCTGCTCCGGGACGAATACGTCTTTGTCACCCAGAACCGCATGTTCGTGGTCATGTATATGATGGACGAAAAACTGTATCCGCAGTATCAGGAACGGATTCCCGAATGGATGGCAAGCGTGCAGATTTCCCAGGTCTGGAAGAAGATAACTATTGCAGGAACCGCGTTTGCCACAGAGGTGCCTGCCTCCTGCATCGACCTGAAGGATCCGGAAGAGAAAGAACGGGCCATGGAAGTGTATGGCAACGAAAGCATCATGGTGGGACTGGTTACATATTCCCGTGAACAGTTTGGCTTTATGCCGGGAACCCTTGCGGGACTACAGCAGACGGAAAAGGCCGTTGTGCTTGATGGGCTGCGACAAAAGCTGACAGCAGATACGAAAGACGCGGCGACAGGTTACAAAGGAGAGTTTGTTGTAATCGGCGGACAGGACTGCGTGAAAGCAACCTACGAAGTCAACGGCAGTAAAAACGAAAGCTATACTTTTGTGAAAGATGAAAAGGTAGTCGAGCTTGGCTTCGTGTATAAGGGGGAAAACGAAAAGGCTGTGCGTCCGGTGATTGAGCATGCAATCGGGAAGTTAGAATTATAAATACGTTGCGGCAATCTGTGACTGCAGTATGAACTTTGCATATGAAATGCAGTATAGATTGTTTATCATCCTATAAGTATAATGAAGAGCAAAGGGGGAATCGGTTCCAATGAAAAGAGTATTTGCGGTTGCGTTAGCTGTAGTGATGCTGCTAAGTGTAGTTCTCAGCTGTTCCGGCAATAAAAAGGAAACACCGCCTGCAGCTAATCAGACAAAAATTACAGAGAGCCAGAATAAAGGAAGCGGTAATGCGGTAAAGGTTCCGAACAAGGCTAAACAGGAGCAAGATATCAGGCAGGAGTCCGTAACAAAGAGTGTTGCAAATGCCAACACCGGCACAGTGGCAAAAGTTGATGTAGAAAAAGGTAAAGCCTATACCGATAAAGATCGCGTAGCAGCTTATATACATATTTACAAAACATTGCCGCCCAACTATATCACCAAAGGCCAGGCCACCAAGTTAGGCTGGAAGACCAAAGGGTCGCTGGATCAGGTTGCGCCGGGGAAGAGCATCGGCGGTGATCGGTACGGCAATTATGAAAAAAAGCTGCCGGATAAACAGGGGCGGACCTGGAAGGAATGCGACATCGATTATGTGAGAGGCAACCGGAACGCGAAACGGATCTGCTTCTCCAACGACGGGCTGATTTATTATACTTCATCCCACTACCAGAAGTTTGAACGCCTGTATTGAACAGGAATTAACCGGAATTAACAGACATGAGATATGATACAGAACATAACGGCGTGTATACCGGAGTGTGGCTGCCTGAGGAGGTTCGCTAAATGGAAATCGAATTGGACGCAAAGCGTTTTAAAGGAAGGACAAGAGCTCACGCTTATTTAAAGGAAGCACTGCATTTACCTGATTACTATGGCAAAAATTTGGATGCGTTATATGACTGTCTGGGGGATATTGCCGAAGAGACGGTGATCGTGGTACCGGAAGTGATACAGAAAAAGGAGTATCTTGGTGAATATGGCAAGACCATGCTGCGGGTTTTTAAAGACGCAGCGGAAGAAAACGGGATGCTAAAGGTTATTATAAAAGAAATGCAAAAGAAATAACGCAGCCGTAGTCGTGTGTTGCAGCTGCGTTCAGAAAGTTCCAAGCGTGCATCAAGCGGCTGTTTTAAACTGCAATTCATCAAAGATACGTGATTATCAGTTATTATTCAGCGAGACAGAGGACCATGGTAAAAGAACTGGATTATTTCTGGGTAGGGGAAGAATATGGGGGAAGGCAGAGCCTGCTGCCGGATTTTATCATGCGGTTTGCAGGGTGCGCGGCTGTTACAGCCTGCGACAGCCTGATTTACATGGCGCTGTACAAAAACAAAAAAGGCCTATGCCCTTTTTCCACGGACCAGCTGCGTGGAAGGGACTATGTAAAGTTTTTTAAAACCGTGAAACCCTACCTCCGTCCCCGGTTCGGGGGCATCAACAAACTGGATATGTTTGTGGATGCCTTTAAAAAGTTCCTGAAAGAGCATGGGCAGACTCTTTTGGACGTGCTGCCCTGGTCCGGCGATCATGCAGAGAAAAGTACAATAGACGCAATCAGGCAGCAGATTGATAAAGGTTTCCTCATCCCTTACCTGCTGCTTCACCATCAGAACCCTGCCTTTGAAAACTATGAATGGCACTGGTTTTTGCTGACAGGCTATGACGAAAGACCGGATGGGCGCTTCCTGGTGAAAGCGGTGACCTACGGCTCCTATGAGTGGCTGGATTTTGCCAAGCTGTGGAATACGGGCTATGAACGCAAAGGCGGACTGGTCCTGCTCCAGGAGCATTTACCGCGAGAGAATGCTTAAGAAAACCCATTTGGTTGTTTTCTTAACCGTATTGCTGTAACGTATATAAAAATACCGCCAGCTGACACTTGCGTAATGCACATCGGCTGGCGGTTTTTAATTTGTAGCTGTCTGTTCCCGGATTGCCGCAGCAATGATATGTTGCCTGATATTGTCTGTTGTCGGATTACCGGCGTTTCACTCTGCTTTTGCCGGCTTCTTTTTCCTTCTGTCGTGATGGATATAATACTCCGCTTTCGCCTCATACATCTTTTTATCGGCGGCAGCAATGGCTTTTACTATATCTTTCGTGCTTTCGCACCATTCTACGCCGAAGGACATGTTCAGCGAGGTGCGTTTCAGACGGGCTGCAAAACGTTGTACAAGCTTTTTAAAATCCTGTTCGGAAATACCCGGCAGCAAAACATTAAATTCATCACCGCCGGTACGGTAGACGCTGGAAACGCCAAAGCATTTGGTCAGGAAGGCGGCGCTTTTCTTTATCAGCCGGTCTCCTTCCTTGTGGCCGAACTTATCGTTCGTGTCTTTTAATCCGTTCAGGTCGATGAAAACAATGCCTGTGCTGATATTTGTTTTCTCCAACGCAGCGGTTTTCTTCTGCATGGCGTAGCGGTTCAGGATTCCTGTGAGCATATCATGGGTATTGATGTTCTCCAGTTTTTTCATCAGCTGGTAGTTGATGATGCGCCGGGAGATAAAACGGGTTACTGTTTCCAGGATCCGCCGGGTGTCCACTTCTTCCGTGGGATGATAGTTATCGGCGCCCAGATAGCCGATGATCCTGCCATTATCATACAGGGGCGCTTCAATTAAACTCCGGATATTCTGTACTTTCAGGATCTCATACATCTGGGGCTCAGTTTTGCGATAGGCATCTATATTTTCCACAACTAAAGAAGAATGGCCGTCCAGGGCTTTTTCCCATATGTCAAGATACCCTTTGTGGGGAATGTTCTGCAGCATATGGATAGCCGGTTTAATCCCGTCCGCGCACCACTCAAATGTATTGTTCACTGTCTTGCCGTCGGTTTCCAGTATGTACAGGCGGTCAGGATGAATAATCCCGCCGATCTCTTCCAGTATGGAATTCATGGTGACGGAGTAAGATCTCTTGCTGTTCAGTACTTCTGTGATGCGGATGATTGCTTTGTCGGTTTTGCTGACCTTCTCAAACTGCGCACGGTTCTTGTATTCCTTGTCAATGTTTAAGAAGGTGTAGGAGCAATGCAGCGGCATGGAAGTGGGCGCGATAGTATAGTGAAGCCACAACTGTGTTTCCGTGCTGAATATGGTATCCGTGATCTCTTGTCCCAGGATGGCGGCTTTGTAACAATTGGGGAACCAGTCACCGCCGGTACCGGTAAAGATACTGCTGAAGCGCTTGCCCAGCAGTTCTTCTTTTGTCTTGTTGACCAGCTCGCAATACTTCTGGTTCACGAAAACATATTCCGTATCGATGACCTGGTCTCCCGCCTCATTTAGGATAACATGGTACAGGGCATAGGGAACAGGTATGTCCTTGTAGGTATTCAGCTTAAAGTAATCGTAATCTACAGACTGGTTGTAGTTATATACCTTGTTCGCAGAAGCTTCATAGCTTTTCACTTTGTCTTCATACTTCAGCACCGTGCCGTCCGTGGCGACCTCGGCTTCCGTGGAATAGGGATGGGGCCGGCTGTAATAGAACCCCTGGAGCTTGTCGCAGCCGATCTCCTTCAGGAACCGGATCTGCTCTTTGGTTTCTACTCCTTCTGCCAGCGTGTCGATACCAAGGGCATAGGCCATTTCTATCAGTTTCTTGATGATGACAGGATTCTTCCGGTTGCGGCCGAACCCCTGGATAAACTGCATATCCAGTTTGATCAGGTCGAAATCAAAATCCTGCAGCACGTCCAGGGAAGAAAAACCGGTGCCGAAGTCGTCCATCCAGACCTTGAAACCGGCCTCGTGGAAACGGCGGATCTGTTCTTTCAGGTAATCCTGGTCGATGCCCTGTACGGTTTCCGTAATTTCAATGATCAGCATTTCGGGAGAAACATCTGCGTTTCTAACCCGTTTGCTGATTTCCGCTACCATATCACATTGCTCAAAATCATAGCGGGAAATGTTGACGGAGAACTTAACTACAGGCAGTCCCTGCTCTTTGCGTTCTATAATATGCTGCAAGGCCAGTTCCACGATGCGCAGATCCAGCTTATATAACAGTTTTGCTTCTTCCAGTACAGGAATGAATTCCGCAGGGGAAAGCAGGCCCAGGACAGGGTCGATCCAGCGGGCCAGGGCTTCCTTTCCGCAGATGGCGCCGGTGGCGCTGCGGATGATGGACTGATAATAGACCCGGATATAATTCTCGCTGATGGCCTGGTCCAGGGTTTCGATGATATAGCGCTTGCGTTCCAGCTTTTCTTTGAGGTCGTCTGTATAGAAGTTATAATACTCAATCTCGCTGAATTTGATCTCATCGCAGGCGATTTTGGCAAGGTCACAGATCAGCGCGGCCGAAGTTTCCCCGTGTTCGATGGAGTAGATACCGGCTTTGATATCCACTTTGTCTTCATCCCGCAGATCCAGGACTGCTTTATGAAAACGGGTGATCTTATCCATCAGGTTTTCCGTTTCCGTGAGCACTACGAAGTGATCATCGGCCAGGCGGAAAATAAAATTATTATAATAATGTTTGGTCAGCAGGCCGGCAATGCTTTTGAGAATCTCATTACCGGTAGCCATGCCGTATTTGATATTAAAGTATTTAAAATGGGCAATGTCATAGAAAACCAGGGACTGCCTGATGCTTTCCTGGTTTTTGCCTGCAGGATGCAGCATCATCTCGCTGCTCTCTATAAAGCTGCGCATACCCGGAAGGCCGGTGAGCTTGTCGATGTCTATGGTCTGCTGCTTGGACTGGACGTCTACGATGAATACATAGAAGACTTCGCCCTGCTTCGGATCCCGGTACAATCGGCCGAATTCTACAATGGATTTGACCTTTCCAGTTCGGGTGATGATGCGGTAATACAAATGATCCAGATGATCTACGTCGGATTCCAGCTGTTTTTGGATGGATCTTTCCGCGGCGTCCATGTCATCGGGGTGGACCAGTCCCCGGAAGGTTCCGCCGGTCAGTTTGAGAAACTGCTCTGCCGTTTCACATTCAAAAATATTCAGCAGTTCATGGTTGGCATACAGCAATTCTTTCTCGCCATGGGCTTTGTATACGAAAAAACCGCCGGGGATATTGGCAAGCCCGTTAGCAATGTATTGCTTGCTGAAATCAGCGTTTAAAAACTCAGCCGCGCTTTCTTTTTTCATGAAAAACCATCCTCACTCTTTCCCGATACGATATAGTTCTCCCTCTCCCAAAAACGATATATGCTATTTTATTAAATCATTATACCATATTTATGGCCATGTTGAAGATTTATTCATTAAAGAATATAAAATTTTACGTGTTTCGATAAACTGACCGCGGCTTTGGAAATCCTGCCATATAACCGGTATATATAATGGATGCGGTTCTTTTCTTTTTTTGACTGCTGTAAGTCACAGTTTTTTCAAATATATGACGCAGAAAAAACTTCTTTGTCTGTCAAAATACCTATGATAAAAATTATGTAATAAACAGTTAATTATGTAAAATACAATAAGCGAAAAACGGGAGGTGCGACATGAAAGCAAAAAAATGGCTGACAGGAATTGTTCTTTCTCTTTGCCTGCTGCTGAACGGAATTGCGATGCCCACTGCGTCCGCAGGGGTACTTGAAGATTTTGCAGAAAGCAATTTTCCGACCATCGTTGCCCTGCAGGATCAATTTGACAGTAAAAAAGCCCTGCAGGAGGGCATGGAATACTTTGAACGCTGGCACGAACTGGTGGACCAGGGCGTTGAAAAGCTGAACGAGTGGGGCGACATGCTGCGGGAAAAAGGAACTTCGCTGGTGCTGGATCATTTTGGCGCAAAGATTGATGGAATATGTAAATGAAAACGCGCCGCTAAAGATTGAAAAGACTGTGCCACGAAAATAGTACCCGTGGTCACCATAGGCAGCAAGGGTTACATCGGGGCAGCCCAGATCTGCGGTCCCAAGGAACAGGTGGATAAATGCAAAGCAGCCCTGACGGTGGAAGGGCAGCTGGCTTCCGGTGCGGTACGGGTTCAGTACCTGGTGCCTATCGATACAAACAAACCCACCAGCCTGGAAAATATTCACCGGGTGCAGGGGGTAGGCGTAAGCGCCCGGCTTGACCTGGGTTTTCCGGGATAAAGGGCAGAAACGTAAAAACGGCGGGGACATTAAAACAATAATTGGAGTTTCTGTTTTTAGTATGGTATAATATTTTTACAAAAAGCACAGCGTAAAAGCGGCATTGATCACATGTTTACCCATGTACTGCCTGCGCTGTGACGGAATGGAGGCACGGTTATGAAAAAGATTTCCATATTGGCTGCGGCTATGGTCCTTGCGTTAGGTGTTTCGGTCTGCAGTGCGCAGCCTCTTGGGCAGACGGCAGATACGACCGGGGTAACCTGCAAGGACGGTGTGTGTGTAATTGTTCCTGCCGGCAGCGGTGAAAAGACTGCTTTGGCAGCTGCCAATCCCTATAACAACGCAGTACCGGATATTGAAGGGCAGTGGGAAAGGGAAGTGAAACAATTGGGGCCTCATGACACATTTGTAGCTTCCCAGTCAGATCCCCAGGTTGGTGTGGTCTTTTCCGTCAACAGCCCCGTTAAGAATTTTAAGGTGCTGGCACTGGAGTTCAAGGACTTTGCCAACGACAAACCGGTCTACCAGGTGAAGGAGCTGTTTACGAAAGACGTACTGCGCCCGGAGCGCCAGCTGCTGGTAAAATATACGTTTTTCGGTTCGATCCCCAATAACGGTTTTTCCTACACGGACGGAAACGGTAAGACCCGCTATTATTCCGTCAGCCAAAGCGGCAAGGACGGGTCGCTGTTTTTCAGCGAATTCTGATTGCTGTTTTAATAATTCATAGTGTAAAGATTTTACGCAGCCTGAAAACAGACAGGCTGCGTTGTTTTAACAGAGGATAAGTCGATGGAATCGCCATTCTCCCGTACAGAATTATTATTGGGTAAAGAAAATATGGAAAAACTGGCTGCCGCCCGAGTCTGCATCTTCGGCATCGGCGGCGTTGGCGGTTACGTGGCGGAAACCCTGGCCCGCAGCGGCGTGGGGCACATGGAACTGGTGGACAATGATGTTGTCTGCCTGTCCAACCTGAACCGGCAGATCATTGCCACGCACCAGACTATCGGTCAATACAAGGTAGATGTGATGAGGGAACGGATCCTGTCCATCAACCCGGCGGCAGAGGTAGTTGCCCATAAGTGTTTCTACCTGCCGGGAACCCAGGCACAGTTTGATTTTACAAACTATGATTACGTGGTGGATGCCATTGATACGGTGGCAGGGAAAATTGCCCTGGTGCTGCAGGCAGAGGCACGCGGTACGCCCATTATCAGCAGCATGGGGGCAGGGAACAAGCTGGATGCCACAGCGTTCCGGGTTGCGGACATCTATCAGACCAGCGGCTGTCCCTTGGCGCGGGTCATGCGCAAGGAACTGAAAAAGCGTGGTGTAAAGAAGCTGAAAGTTGTGTATTCCCCTGAACTGCCGGTGAAAGTGCAAAGCGTGGAAGGAACGGGCAAACTGAAAGTGGATGAGATGAATACGGAAGATAGTCCGACCCAGTCTGTTTCTTCACGCCGCAGCATTCCCGGCAGTGTGGCCTTTGTACCTTCGGTAGCGGGGCTAATCATAGCGGGAGAAGTAGTTAAAGACCTTATAAATTAGTCAAATATTTATTCATTAATCCACTATAATGTTGTAGTGGATTATCTTTTTTTCATAGCGCATCTGTGCTATAATAAATTATAATATAAATAAAGCGGGAGCACATTGTCTGCCGTTTAACCGGACTGAAGGCAGTAGTTTTTGCCGAAGTTTCTGCGATTGGGAACCGCAAAGCTATACGGTTCTCCGGGAAAGGAGCCTTATATGAAAAAGATGTTAGTCATGCTGGCCATGCTGCTGTGCATCGCGTCTTCCTGTTTCGCGGCGGAAGAGCGTACCACGAAAGAAATCTTTGCGGATAAAACTATTGCCGATGTGGTGATTACAGGAGACCAGCTGCGGGTGCGGACGCATCCCGATCTGGACGGGTATATTATTAAAAAGCTTAACAAGGGTACTGTTTGCAAATTTATGAATAAGGTGGATGATAAGAACGGAACGGATTCCTGGATTTATATCATTATGGAAGACGGTTCTGTCGGCTGGATTTTCGGCGCCTATGCGCGTATCGAAGGTACAGTGGAATAATAGTTCTGCTGCTGGGAACACCGGTCTGTCTTTAATGAACGGTACCGGCTGTAGTAACCGTGCTTTCTGTATTTTTTCAAAAGAAAAGGATAATATTATACGAAAAGAGGAGAATTTAAATGAAAAGTTTGAAAAAGATTGTTCTGGCAGGCGCGGTAAGCGTACTGGCTTTGGCTCTGGCCGGCTGCGGCGGCGGGGATAAGAAGGCGGACAAGGCGAAACCGGATCCATCCAAGCCGGTCATCGTCGGCGTCAATCCGGGACCCCATGCCATCATTATGGAAAACGTGAAGAAGATCGCGGAAAAGAAAGGGCTGAAGATCGAGATCAAAGAGTTCAGCGATTTCGTAACGCCTAATGCGGCGCTGGCTGCCGGGGAAATCTGGGCCAACAGCTACCAGCATGAGCCCTTCCTAAAAGCTACTATGAAGAAGGAACCGAAATACAAACTGGCCAAGGCCTTTAATACGGCGCTGTTCCCCATCAATATTTATTCCAAAAAGCTGAAACCCGGAGACAAGATTCCCGACGGTGCCAAGATCGGTATCCCCAACGACCCCACCAACGGCGGACGCAGCCTGCTGCTGCTGGCGGCCAACAACCTGATCAAAGTGAAGAATCCGAAAGATATTTCCACCACTGTACAGGATATTACGGACAACCCGCATAAGTTGCAGATCGTGGAACTGGAAGCGGCGGCGATTCCCCGCAGTCTGGAAGACCTGACCTGCGCAGCCATCAATACCACCTATGCGCTGAACGCCGGGCTGAATCCGGCCAAGGATCCCATCGTCAAAGAAACGGCAGATTCCCTGTATGTGAATATCGTGGCAGTCCAGGAAAAAGACCTGAACGATCCGCGGCTGAAGATTTTCCAGGAAGCCTACCAGTCTAAGGAAAACGGCGATTTCATCAAGACGAAGTTCCCCGGTTCCGTATATCTGGGTTGGAAGGAATAAATCAATATGGATATCAGGAAACGGATGGATGTGTTCTGGCCATACCTGCACGCCATTCCCGAACCTGCTTTTTGCGAAATCAAAACCTCCGCCTTTGTTGCGGAGGTTTTGCGTAAGGCAGGCTATACAGTACAGGAAGGGGTAGGCGGTACCACGGCGGTCGTGGGCGTACTGGACAGCGGCAAGCCGGGACCGGTGGCGGCTGTGCGCAGCGATATGGACTGCCTGCTCTTCAAACAGGCAGACGGAACGGAAATAGCGGTGCACGCCTGCGGCCACGACGGGCACATGGCCACGGTGCTGACGGTGGCGGAATGGCTGGCGGAAGAGGGCATTCCCTGCGGAAAAGTTAAAATTTTATTCCAGCCTGCGGAGGAAATCGGCAAAGGCGCATTAGCCATGATCGATGCCGGGGCCGTGGATGATGTGGATTACCTGTTCGGCTTGCATGTGATGCCGAAAGATCTGGCCCGGGCAGGGGAGATCATCCCCCAGATCTGCTGGACGGCCTGTACCCTGATCGAAGCAGAGGTGCGGGGCAAAGCGGCCCATGGCTCCCAGCCCCATTTGGGTGTGAATGCTATTGACGCGGGCGCTGCCATTGTCAACGCGGTGAACGCGCTGCGCTCCGATCCGCTTCTGGGCGGCAATGTGAAGACCACGCGCTTCCAGGGCGGCAGCGGTTCCCTTAACGCCATCTGCGATAAGGTGAACCTGGGCTTTGACCTGCGCAGCACCTCCAATGCCGAGATGCTGGAACTGCGCCGGAAAGTGCGCGATATTATAGCCAATACGGCCAGGGTGTACGGCGCCGAAGCGGACAGTCACATTACCGGCACCTGCCCGGCGGCAGAGGCGGATACGTCTTTGCTGCCTCTGGTGCGGGAGATTATCGTTGCGGTACTGGGACGGAAGGCTTTGCTGCCGGTAAAAGCCATTACGGTAGGGGAAGATTTCAATTTCTTTAAGCAGGAACGGCCTCGCCTGAAAACCGTGGACATGGGAGTAGGCTGTGACCTGACCCCCTGCCTGCACGACCCCGCCATGACCTATGACCGGCACGCGCTGGAAGGGGCGGTGAAGGTGTTACATGAACTGGTGCTGCGGGTGCTGAAGGAACGGCCGTAAACAGTTTATACAAAATATGATATAATAAATTATCATACAAACACTCTCACAATAAAAATAACAGGAGGCATTGCCATGGAATTTAAAATGTTGCGTTTTGTTGTGGAAGATGCAGTAGCTACTATTACACTTGATTATGCGCCGACCCTGAACGCGCTGGATATGAACCTGGCGCTGGAGCTGGAAGCTGCGCTAAAACAGGCAGAGGAAGACGCTGCGATTAAGGTTGTGGTACTGACCGGCGCAGGCCGTGCGTTCTGCGGCGGCGGGGATATTCGTTTCATGAAAGCCCATTGCGAGGAACCGGATTTTGCGGATACCTCCATGGGACCGCTGGCCGGCAAACTGTCTGAGATCGTGCTGTATATCAAAAAGATGACGAAGCTGGTCATCTGCGCGGTGGCAGGCGCGGCGGCGGGCGGCGGCTGCAACCTGGCTCTGGGCTGCGATTTTGTCTTTGCGGCGGACAATGCCAAATTCCTGCAGGCTTTTGTGGGCATCGCCCTGATCCCGGATACCGGAGGCGGTTACATGCTGCCCCGTGCCATCGGCACCCACCGGGCCATGGATATGTTTGTAACGGGCCGTCCCGTGTCGGCAAAGGAATGCTTCGAACTGGGCTTGGTAAAAGAAGTCACCACGGCGGAAGAACTGCTGCCGAAAGCAACGGCCTTTGCCAAAAAGCTGGCTAAAGGTCCAACCCTGGCCTATGCCAACATGAAGAAGATGATGTTCGTGAGCATGTATCAGGACTTTGAAAAGTTTGTGAAAGAGGAAGTGGCGCTGCAGAACCAGTGCGCCGGCAGCGCGGACTTCAGGGAAGGCATTACTGCGTTCCTGGAGAAACGGAAAGCAAACTTCACTGGTAAGTAAGGTTGGATATTTCAAACGTTTTACACAAAGAAGAATTGAATAAAGAAGACTTCGTCTTCCTTTTGGGGCTTACTGCGCCAGAGGATTTGGAACAATTGTACCGTGCGGCGTACGAGACCAAAAAGAAATGGGTAGGAAACGTGGATTATTACCGGGGCCTCTTGGAGTTTTCCAACCGCTGCATCAAGAACTGCTGTTACTGCGGTATCCGCAGGGGCAATGGGGAAGTAGAACGGTTTGATACGCCGAAAGAAGACATCCTTGCTATGGCCCGCTGGTGCTACGAGCAGCAGTACGGTTCCATCACGTTACAGTCCGGGGAGCGGCAGGATGCGGCTTTTATTGATTTCGTGGAAGAGGTTCTGCAGGAAATCAAAAAGATTGGAAACGGAGCCCTAGGCATCACCCTTTGTGTAGGGGAACAGACGAAGGAAACCTATCAGCGCTGGTACAATGCCGGAGCGCACCGCTATCTGCTGCGCATTGAAAGCAGTAACCCGAAGTTATATGCTACGTTGCATCCTAACGATGGTCATCACAAATGGGACGTAAGAAAAGCCTGCCTTGATATGCTGGCAGAAATCGGCTACCAGGTTGGTACCGGTGTCATGATCGGCCTGCCCGGACAGACGCTGAACGATTTGGCAGATGACATTTTGTTTTATAAAAAGCAGAACATTGCCATGATCGGCATGGGGCCTTACGTAGTTCACCACAACACGCCGCTGGGGCAAAAGGTGGTAAGGGAAGGGCTGGATACGCCGGAGAAAAAAGCAGAGCGCCTGCGCCTGAGCATCAACATGGTGGCGGTGACAAGGCTCTTTTTAAAGGATGTAAACATCGCGGCTACAACTGCCATGCAGACACTGCACCCCCTGGGACGGGAGATGGCGTTAAAGGCTGGGGCCAACATCCTGATGCCTCTGGTGACACTGCCGGAATTCCGAACCCAATACCAGCTCTACGACAACAAACCCTGCCTGGAAGACGGGCAGGAACAGTGCCGCAACTGCCTCAGCGCCCGGGTAGCTTCTGTGGGGGATACCGTAGGCTGGGGACAGTGGGGCGACTCCCCGCACTTTTTCAACAACCTGAAATAATTGACTAATGGACATTGTTGTGGTTTAATAATCATGGAGTACTTTTTAGTTTATTACAGAAAACAACAGATTAACAAACAGTTAAATCAGTTTTCTGACGCAAGGAGGAATTGCCATGAGCTTTATGAGCGAGTTTAAAGAGTTTGCCGTACGCGGGAACGTAGTAGATATGGCTGTAGGCGTTGTCATCGGCGGCGCTTTCGGCAAGATCGTTACTTCCTTTGTGAATGACATCGTGATGCCTCCATTAGGCAAGTTAGTGGGCGATGTGGACTTCTCCAACCTCTACATCAACCTGACCGATAAACAGTTCGCGAATCTGGCAGAAGCGAAGAAAGCCGGCGCGGCGGTCATCGCTTACGGTTCTTTCATCAACACGGTCATCGACTTCTTGCTGGTGGCTTTTGCCGTGTTTGTGGTGATCAAGCAGATCAACCGCATGCGCAAGCCTGCGGAAGAACCGGCTCCGCCCCGTATCTGTCCTTACTGCAAGAGCGAAATCGCGGACGATGCTACCCGCTGCCCGCACTGCACCAGCCAGTTAGACTGATGTATGGTCATCAAGGATTTATTTCTTAGTAATCAGGTGGTTCTGTGTTGATCGCAAAGAAAAAGAGCAACAAAACAATTTTTCAAATGGTGCTGGCCCTGCTCGCAGCAGGGCTGGTTTTTTGTGCCACTGCCGCAGCCAGCTTTGTACCGGCTGTCAGTCCCCGCATTAAAACCATGGGGCGCTGGATACCGGCGGACAACGGCAGCCTGTATGCTGGGCGTGGCGGAGTCATTGCTTCGGCAGCATTTGAAGGAACCGGTGTGCAGGTACAGATGTACAGCGACTCCCAGGGCGATGTCTGGTGGCTGAAAAAGCTGGACGACGGCCCCCTGATCCGTTTTAAGGCCCAGATGGGGATGAACGTGCTGTACCAGAACCTTCCCATGGGCAAACATACCCTGTTCCTGATCCGGGATACGGAAGGCATGCGGGGCGTCACCATACTGAGGGGCTTCTACTTTATCGGGGAACCCGATATGCTGGCCTCTGTACCGTCCGCTTCGGTTCCTCCTGCCAATAATGGTAATGCAGCCAATAAACGCAACGTTACAACTAATAGAAAGATAGTTGGTAATAAGCCTGCTAACGGGTCTGTAACCCAGCCGGCGCAGAAGCTTCCCCGCCGCCGGAGCATTGAGATCATCGGCGACTCGGTAGCGGCCGGTGCCTTCATTTATCCTGAAGGGGATTACTTCCAGCGGGAAAGCGGTTATCTTGCCTTTGGACCTAGGCTGGCCCGGATGCTGCACGCGGACTGGAGTTGCGTGGCCTCTTCCGGGGAAGGGGCAGTACGGAACAATGAAGAAAAGGCCCCTTATACTGCCAAGCACGCGGAAGAGCAGATCGAACGGGCTTTCTACACCCAGAAGGAGCCGCGCTGGAGCAACCAGATGGACGATCCGGACCTGGTGATCCTGGCCTATGGGGAAAACGATTTCAATGATGATGTACACCGTCCCTCGGATGCCTATTTCAAAGAGCAATATAAAAAGCTGATCTTAAAATTACGCCAGTTCCGTCCCAATTCCGCTATCTTCTGCATGACTCCGGCCAATACCGTTACCAGCCGGCGCTCAGTGCCCGGCATGGGCGGCGCTGTGGCAGAGCTGCGGGCAGCAGGAGACACCAGGGTGTATTTTATGGATCTGAATGAAAACGGACCCTTGTTGAATCCTTCTGATTTTCTGGACGGGGTGCACCCTCTGGCCAGCGGGCACGAGAAGATTGCCCTGTACCTGCGAAACAAGGCCCGGGCTATTCTGGGCTGGGACTGAGTAAGGACGTATCATTTTTTACACTTTGAAAAATAAGCAAAATTGCTTTCCGGGTTTCTGTAAAAGTAGTTGACAAAATTTACAAAGACAATTAACATATTCCTATCGGACAAGTAGAGATTGTAAAGAGGGCACATAACATGGTTTCTGCTGTACAACCGATTTGTCAATTTTAATTTTATAAAAGGAAAAGGAGAAGAGAAAATGAAAAAACTGATTTACGGTATTCTGACTGTCGCAATGGCCTCTCTGCTGATGCTGGGCTGCGGTGGCGACAGTAAAAAAGCGGCGGCCCCGGCTGCCAATGCAGGCAAAAAAGTTGTGGTCAAAGTAGGGGCCACCCCGGTTCCCCATGCGGAGCTGCTGAACTTTGTGAAGCCGCAGCTGGCGAAAGAGGGCGTAGACCTGCAGGTAATGGAATTCACGGATTACGTGAAACCCAACCTGTCCCTGGCAGACAAGGAACTGGACGCTAACTTCTTCCAGCACATTCCTTTCCTGGAAAAGACCTGCCAGGAACGTAACCTGAAACTGGTGGTGCTGGACAAGATCCACATCGAGCCCATGGGCTGCTATTCCAAGAAGGTCAAAGACCTGAAAGACCTGCCTAACGGTGCCAAAGTAGCCATCCCCAACGATCCCACCAACGGTGGACGTAGCCTGATGCTGCTGGAAGCAGCCGGCCTGCTGAAACTGAAAGAAGGCAAGGGCATCACCGCTACGCCTAATGACTTGGCTGCCAATCCCAAGAACCTGAAGATCATCGAAGTGGAAAGCGCCACTCTGCCCCGTGCCCTGGACGACACGGACCTGGCCGTCATCAATTCCAACTTCGCCATGGAAGCCAAGCTGAACCCGGTAAAGGACTCCCTGTTCATTGAAAAGGATTCCCCGTACGCCAACGTCATCGCGGTTCGTGCCGGTGACGAAAAACGGCCTGAGCTGATCAAGATCGCCAAAGCCCTGCGTACCCCGGAAGTGAAGAAGTTCATCCAGGACAAGTACAAGGGAGCCGTAGTTCCCGCGTTCTGAGTAAAGATATCTAAGGAAGTGCTGATTCATCAGTACTTCCTAAATTTTTATTTTTAAAAAGCTGCAAAGGAAAAGACAACGCAATCGTTTCCTATGTTTTGCTTATGTCTTTTCCTTTGCAGCTTTTTTAATTTATTTGCAAATTAGTCACATATAAAACTTTTCTTTTTTCGCTGAATATGATACAATAAATGCGAACAATTGTTTTGCAAGTTGATTTCTTTTGTTATGTACTACAAGAATTAAGCTGTGTGCTTCACTGGCATTTCATAAATTATTTGTCAGGAACATTAATCATTATCCTGACAGTTCAGGAAGGTATCTGATATGGAACAGGCAGGCATTTTTGATGATCTGGTGAGCCAGCCGTTGGCGGCACGTCTGCGGCCGGAAACGTTAGAGGAATATGTGGGGCAGGAGCATCTGCTGGGAGAGGGCAGGGTGCTGCGCCGCATGATAGAGCAGGACCGTATCTCCTCCATGATCTTCTGGGGTCCCCCCGGCGTGGGGAAGACCACACTGGCCCAGATCATCGCCCGGATGACGCAGTCGGTGTTTATTAATTTTTCTGCCGTTACCAGCGGCATCAAAGAGATCCGTGCCGTCATGGAAAAAGCGGAACTGAACCGGCAGATCGGGCAGCGGACCATCGTGTTTGTGGACGAGATCCACCGATTCAATAAAGCGCAGCAGGACGCCTTCCTTCCCTTTGTGGAAAAAGGCAGCATCATCCTCATCGGCGCCACCACGGAAAATCCTTCCTTTGAGGTCAATGGCGCATTGCTGTCCCGTTGCCGTGTGTTCGTGCTGCAGCCCCTGTCGGTGGAGGATCTGCTGAAGATGCTGAAGCATGCACTGCAGAGCCCCAAAGGCTTCGGGGGACAGAAAATCGAAATCACAGAGGATTTACTGTATCTCATCGCCAACTTTGCCAACGGGGATGCCCGCTCAGCCCTTTCCACATTGGAAATGGTGATACTGAACGGGGACATGCAGGGCGATAAGGTCACCGTTACCAAAGAAATATTAGAGCAGTGCATTTCCAAAAAATCACTGCTGTATGATAAAAACGGAGAAGAACACTACAATTTGATTTCCGCGCTGCACAAGAGCATGCGCAACTCCGATCCGGACGCGGCGGTGTACTGGCTGGCCCGGATGCTGGAGGCGGGGGAAGATCCTCTCTACGTGGCCCGGCGGGTGACGCGCTTTGCCAGTGAGGACGTGGGCATGGCGGACCCGAAGGCACTGGAGATCGCGGTGGCAGCCTATCAGGCCTGTCATTTCATCGGCATGCCGGAGTGTACGGTGCACCTGACGGAAGCCGTGGTCTACATGTCCCTGGCGCCCAAGTCCAATGCCATGGAGGTGGCCTACAACACTGCCCGGGTGGACGCGTTAAACATGATCGCGGAGCCGGTGCCGCTGGTGATCCGCAATGCGCCCACTAAGTTAATGAAAGAATTAAAATACGGCAAGGGCTACCAGTACGCCCACGATACAGAAGACAAACTGACCAACATGCAGTGTCTGCCGGACTCCCTGCTGGGGAAGACGTATTACGCACCAACGGAAGAAGGCTTTGAGGCCAGGTACAAAGAGCGGTTGCGGCAGATTAAAGAGTGGAAACGGCAGCACAGGGCAAAAATCTGAAACGCCGGCAGGTTGCGTAAGAAAACTTTTTTTGTTGCATAAAACAAATTTATATAATACGGCTATTTGTTGCAATATGATAATACTGTAATACGGAGTGCTGAACATGGATGTACTGGAGAAACTTAAAATATTAGCAGATGCGGCAAAGTATGACGCTGCCTGTACATCCAGCGGAGTGGAGCGGAAAGGTAGCGGTTTTGCCATGGGCTCTTCCCGGGACTTTGGTATCTGTCACAGTTTTGCGGGTGACGGACGCTGTATCAGCCTGTTAAAGGTCCTGCTTACAAATTGCTGCAGCTTTGACTGTGTCTATTGTGTCAACCGCCGCAGCAATCAGGCGCGGCGGACAGCTTTCACACCCCCGGAGCTGGCAGATCTGACCTGGCAGTTTTACCGGCGCAACTATATTGAAGGCCTGTTCCTCAGCTCTGCGGTCTGGAAGTCGCCGGATTACACCAGTGAGCAGATGCTGCAGGTTCTGGAAATTTTACGCTATGAGTATCGGTTTGGCGGCTATATCCATGCGAAGGTGATCCCCGGCACGGACGCCATCCTTATTGACAGACTGGGGATGCTGGCCGACCGCATCAGTGTGAACATCGAACTGCCGTCTTCCGGCAGCCTGCAAAAGCTGGCGCCGGACAAATCAAAAGACAAAATTCTACTGCCTATGGGGCAGATTCAGAATAAAATCAAGGACAATAAACAGGGCAGAGGGCGCTTTGGCGGTATCCAGCCTGTAGGAAGCCAAAAACTTATGTGTAAGACATCAATGTTATCACAAATGGGTCAGTCAAACCATTTCACAGATGCAGGATTGGATGACAGGGAACAGCGGATTGGCAACCTGTTCCAAAACAGATCCGGAAACGGGCATCATATGCTGCAACAGGACAGCCGTGTCTTGCAAAAGCCATGGAATAAGGGAAGCAGGAGCTTTGCGCCTGCCGGGCAGAGTACTCAGATGATCGTGGGCGCTTCCCCGGAAAACGACAGGCAGATTTTGCACCTTACGGAAAGCCTCTATCACAGATACCAGATGAAGCGAGTCTTTTATTCTGCCTACATCCCGGTGGTGGAGGACAGCCGTCTGCCAACGAAGGAATCAACCCCGCCTCTGTGGAGGGAGCACCGTCTGTACCAGGCTGACTGGCTGCTGCGGTTCTACGGTTTTTCCGCAGCGGAACTGCTGGATGAAAAGAATCCGCAGCTGCATCCGTATCTAGATCCCAAATGCCATTGGGCTATTCGGCATCCGGAACTGTTTCCCATGGAAGTCAACCGGGCGGGGTATGACGAGCTGCTGCGTGTCCCGGGTGTAGGCGTGGAAAGCGCGCTGCGGATCCTGCGGGCCAGGAAGCTGTGCCCGCTGACCTGGGACGGACTGAAAAACATTGGCGTGGTACTGAAACGCGCCAGATATTTCCTTCTCTGTAAGGGAAAGCCATTTCCGCTTTTATCCCGCAGGAAAGAAGATTTTTTGCTGGCCATGATGTCTCCGAAAGAAAGGGCGTTATTTCAGAAGCAGGAGCGTTCCTGGTTCCAGCCGTCCCTGTTTACGGAAAGCGATTTGGCATTCAGCAGGGAAGAAAGAGCCGGTTTTGCAGATATCGCATTGCCCGGGCTGGATAACCGTCAGAAGGAGGCACTGGAGTGCGTAAGGATACCTGTTTTCGGCTGAATGGTGCGGAGCGGGGAGTAGCACGGTGCTCAGCAGATAATGCGTTTGCGGTGCAGAAACCTGCTGCTGTCCCGGAGTCTGCGAGCGAGCATGACGGCACCTTTTCAGCTGCGATACCTCCTGTT
This sequence comes from Acidaminococcaceae bacterium, assembly GCA_017554485.1. Classification (GTDB taxonomy): domain Bacteria; phylum Bacillota; class Negativicutes; order Acidaminococcales; family Acidaminococcaceae; genus Succiniclasticum. The sequence goes on from JAFZIG010000169.1 coordinate 22,174, forward strand.
ACCCCGGAGCTTACATATACTTATGACGGGACGTTCGAAGGCTGGCTTTGCTGTGTCGGCGAAAGCTATGAAAGCAAAGAAATCCCCGGCAGGATTGTGGCAGTGCAAGATAATGCTATAATACATAATGACAGAATTGAAGAAGAGAGCCTTTTTTATTCCAAAAAGATTGTGACGCTGCAGGAAAAAGCGGAAAGGGTACGAAACGGTATCGCGGCCAAGATCGGTATCGGCTTCCTGTATCTTCTGGAAAGGAGCTTCTGTACCTGCCGTCCGGACAGGGAAGAAGAGATGCTGCTGTTTACCCATAAAGGCTTCCGGTATGGGATGCGGATTATGAACCTGCGTCAGGACCCGGTCATCCGCAATATCCATAAAGGCCTCCGTGACTTGGGACGGGAAATTGATAAGTGGTACGGTTTTATCCGTTTCAGCGATATGCAGGGGATTTTGGTGGCGGTCATAGGAGCTAAAAATAATGTGCTGCCCTTTTTAGCCTCGCACTTTACGGACCGGTTCCATAACGAACGCTTTATGATATATGATGAAAACCATAAAATGGCGCTGGTGTACAGGCCGGGACGTTGTGCCGTCATTCCCATGGAACGCTTTGCCATGGGAGACATCTGTGAAGAAGAAAAACTGTACAGGAGATTGTGGAAAAATTATTATGACGCAATTGAAATTAAACCACGTCACAATGAAACCTGCCGGCGTACCCTGATGCCCAAACGGTATTGGGACTATCTTACGGAAATGACAATGGGATCATCTTGAATGGAAGGTGCATGGTAGTGGAGTTCACAAACAGATTTTTAACAAAGAAAACTAAAATTGGTGTTGGCGTCCTGCTAACTGTTATTGTCGCAGGTATCATCACCATGCTTGTCCTGGCCCAACTGGCGCGCCGTGGTGCCGCCGAAATCTTTAACCGGGAAATGGAAAAACAGACCATGCTGCGGGGCACCATAACGGTTGAATCTCTCATGGCGCATATTACCGGGGATGTGTCCTTTGAAAACCTGGTCTGGAAGGAACCGGACGGGGACCTGGTCTTGCATGTTCCGGAAGGGAGCTTCCACGTCCGCCCCTGGGACGTCATTACCCGCAACTTTAAATCCACTACCATTCAGCAGCTGACACTGAAAAATGCTGTGATCTCTGTGCGCTTTGATGAAAATATGCAGGTGGATTTCCTTGACCAGAAGCCGGCGAAGCTGATGCAGCCGAAAGAAGAAAAAGAAATAGAAAAAGAGAAAGAAAAGGATACGGAACAAAAACAGGAACAGATTGAGGAAGAATATGTGTATGATGATGACGGCATCAACTTTAACCCAGAAGGACGCAGACTGCGGACCGAGATTGTGCTGGATGACTGCCGGCTGGAAGCCCGTTACCGGAAGCGCCATTATGTATTGAATAATGTACACATGAAACTGGGATTACATACCTCCGGCATGTCCCATATCGACCTGTCCACCGGCAAATTCGGAGGTACCATGCGGGGGGGCGGCATGTCCATATACGGTGCTATCAACTTTAAAGGGGATAAGGCCGTGGCTGATGTGGATGTTTCGGTACGGGATGTGGATCCTTCTTCCCTGGGTTTTGGCATGAACGTACACGACCTGATGACCGTGGTAGCCCGGCTGGAAGGACCGGTGACCGGTCCTATGGGACGGGGTACTGTCAAAATGAAGGAATTGAACATTCCGGCATTGCGCTTTACGGACGTGATCGGCGATGTAACTTATTCCAACGCGCTGTTCCGGTTTTCAGACGTCCATGCGAAAGTGTTCGGGGGTACGCTGCTGGCCCGGGGCTATTATCATATGGACAGCAGGAAATACAGAATATACGGGAACGGCAAAGCACTGGACAGCAAGAGAGCCCTGCGGAATCTGCGTTTTTCCTGTCCGGTGGACCTGAATATAAACCTGGAGTGCGACGGGAATCCCCGGAACATTCTGGCCTACGGGGATTTTAAATCCGGAAAAGGACATTACAGCATCATTCCCTTTGACAGCCTCCAGGGCCGTTTTACCAACCGGTTCAAGGAATTGCACATTTATGATGCTGTCATCGACACGCAGTACGGAGTCATCCGCACGGACGCATTCAGTATCATCAACAGCAAACTGCATCTGGGCAAAATCACGTTAACAGATCCGGACACCGGACAGATCATTACAGTCAGGGAAGAAAAAAACGACGACAAAGCAGCAGTGTCCGCTGCTGATAAAAAAGAGAACGATGCAAATCGCAAGCTGATGAAAAACAGAAGAAATCCGTCAGATTAAAACGAAACACAAAACTGAAACCTAAAAACGAAAAGTAAAACAGAAAAGTAAAAAACAAAGAAAAAACAGAAAGACTTAAATAAAAGCAAAACAGAAAGGCAAACTCTTATAAACAGGTGGACCATGTTGCATTTACTGTGTGTACCGGCAGGCGGCAGCGCTTCTGATATCTTTTTTACAAAAGCCCTGCAGCAGGAATACGGACGTTCCATGCTGGTTACCTCTTCTACATTTTTGGTACAGCAAGCCCGCATGCAGGGCGTCAACGCTGTCAATTTTGATTACCTGGCCGGCGCCGTCCTCCGTCAGTGCGGACGAACCCGTGTGCGGCGGATCAGCCGCAGGGCACAGGAACTGATCGTGGGGAACCTGCTGCAATCGTTACAGGAACAGGAACGGCTGCTGTATTTTGCAAAACTTGTTGGCAAAAAGGGCTTCCTGCGTTCTGTTACTTCTTTAATGGATCAGCTGGGCAGCTGCGGGGTCACGCCGGAGGAGATCGCCGGCGCCTTTTTGCACTGGGACGGACGCTCCGGGGCGTACCGGCAGAAAGACAGGGAAACGACAGAGATTTATACAGAATATATCCGGTATCTGATCGCCCATGACGCGTATGACGTGGCCGGCATGTACAGGCTGGCGGCGGAAGAAATGGAAACCCTGATCAAAACCGGCGGCACGCTGCAGTGGGACACGCTGTTTTTCATGGGGTTCTATCAGTTCGACGCGTGGCAGCTGGCTATCCTCCGTTCCCTCAGCCGGCTCTGCGAAGTCCGGGTGGCTTTGCCCTATGAAGCAAACCGGCCCGGCCTCTACGGCGCCACGGAATTTACCTATGGGGACCTGATGCGGCAGGCTGTGTTGGAACACACAAGGCTGCCTGCACCGGACCGGGCCGCTTCCCTGCAGCATCTTGTCAAAGCCCTGCGTGACCCGGAGGCAAAGCCTGTCCCGGCAGACGCGGGCATCGAGATCTGGAAAACGGAAGACCGCACGGAAGAGATGCGGGCGGTGCTGCGCGACATCAAACAGCTGCTGCGGCAGGAAAAAGTGAAAGCAGAAGAAGTGGCTGTGGTCCTGCGGCGCATGGAAGACTACAGCGGCCTGCGGGCCCTGTGCGATGAGTACGGGATCCCGGCACAGCTCCGTGGCAGCGCCTCCCTGGCAGCCAACCCTGTCTTCCATTATATCGTGACGCTGCTGTCATCCGTCTCTTTGCACGGCAGGGACAAAGCGGAAGCCTGGGGCGCCTTTTTGACGCAGCCCCTGCAGCGCATGGCGCTGGGACTGCCCACGCAGACCGCGGCGGAAATTGCCAAAAGCCATTACTACACAGACTATAAAACGCTGTTGACGGATGTATTGAGGAAAACAGGCTGCGAACCGCTCAAGGCTCTATGGGATGCTGCTGAAGAAATCAAACCGGAAGCGACCGTGGAGGATTACTGCGAAAAAGTCCTGGGCATTTTATCCGCAATTGCATTCAAAGCGAAAGCAGGACAGTTATACAAAGAGGGGCAGATCACGCTGGCAGGCTTTAAGAACATCGCCTGCGCCCGGGATGCCCTGACTTCGCTTTTGCAGAACCTGCCCCGGGAGTATCTGGCAGGGGGCTGCGAAAACATGAAAATAACCTGTGCCGGGTTTACGGAAGCCTTGACGGAAGAGGCGGAAAAAACAGCACTGACCCTGCAGCCGGAAAACCGGGAGGGGATTGCAGTCCTGTCGGCTGTGAACCTGGAAGAGGCTGCCTTTAAGCAGGTCTATGTGCTGGGCCTGCGGGAACACGAGTTTCCGTATTTAAAAAACGAAAACTGGCTTTACAGTGACAGTGAACGGGCCGACCTGGCTGCCCTGGGCATTGCCCTGCCGTCTGCCGCAGACGGGTACTGGGAGGATATCCGTTTCTTCGCCAATGCCTGTGCCGCGGCGTCGGAACGCCTGGTGCTGACCTTCTTTACTGATGATGACCAGGGCGTTTCCCCCTATATCGCGGAAGTGAAGTCCCTGTTTACCGATCTGGAGATTCAGGATAAAAAACCGGTACGGGAAAGCAGTGAAAGCCTGTCCCGCCGGGAACTGGAGCTGGCCCTGGCCCGTGCCGGGCAGACTGCTTTTTTGCGGCAGCTGACAGAGGGCTGCGCGGAGGCCGCGGACAGCGACAGGAAACGAATCAAAAGCAAAATGGGCTGGAACGGCAGCATAGCAGATCCGGATCTGCGACAGCAGGTGGCACAGCAAATCGGCAACCGTTTCAGCGCCTCCAAACTGGAAACCTACCTGGGCTGTCCCTTCCAGTTTTTGGTAAACTATGTATGGCAGCAGCAGCCCGCGGAAGAAGCGGAAGAGGATATGGATCCCATGCAGCGGGGCAGCCTGCTGCACAAAGTGCTGGAAAAGTTTATCAGCAGACATCTTAGAGAAACCCTGCAGGCAGCCCGCTGGGAAGAGCTGCGGGAGGAACTGGTTACCGTCTTCGACGATACCTGCCGTGAGTTTGCGGAACAGGGAAAGCTGTATGCAGGCGATTTCTGGCGGCACGACAAGGAACAGCTGCGCCTGCTGCTGGAGCAGTGGCTGCGTAATGAGATTTATTACAGCGAGAGTGGCCCGATGCGGCCCGTCTGTACCGAAATGGCCTTCGGGCAGAGCGGGAACCCGGTGCCCATGGAGATAGAAGGGAAGCAGATTTACCTGAACGGCAAAATAGACCGGATCGATCAGGCAGGGAATGCTTTCTACATTACCGATTACAAGAGCGGCCAGGCGCCGAAGAAAGCAGAATTTCTGCATACCAACCTGCAGATGCCTCTCTACATCCTGGCGGCGGACAGGCTGGTAGCAGCCAAAGAAGGCGGCACTGTCACCGGCGGCGGCTACTATGTGCTGAAGGACGGGGAGCGCCAGGAAAGCTTTCTGTTTGCAGATGCCCGAAAGGACAGCCTGCCCTGGGACACCTATTCGGACATGACAGATGCTGACGGCACGAAAATCCCGGTCACCGATATCACTGTCCTGCAGGAAAAAACGAAACAGGTACTGGCTGATACCCTTCAGCGCATGAGACAGGGAGAATTCCAGCCGATGCCGTCAAAGGATTGCGATGCGCACTGCCCGGCAGCGAAGATCTGCCGTTACCGCCTCTTAAAGCCGGAGCAGGTCGGGGAGGAAGGCCATGAGTGAATTGCAGTTTACGCCTGCACAGGAAAAGGCGATCCATTGTATCGATAAAAATGTTGCGGTCTCGGCCGGCGCCGGCAGCGGCAAGACCCGTGTGCTGGTGCAGCGCTTCCTGCATCTGGTAAGCAGGGGGGCAACTCATCCGGAGGACAGGGTGCTTCCCCGCGAGATCCTGGCAGTCACCTTCACTCGGAAAGCCGCGGCGGAAATGCGCGACAGGATCCGCCGGGAAATGGAAAAGAAACTGAACAGGGAAACGGAAGGAGAGCAGGATGCGGGGCCGAACCGTGCCTACTGGGAACAGCAGCTGAAAGGACTGGACCAGGCGCAGATCGGTACCATACACAGTTTCTGCAGCAGCCTGCTGCGGGGCAACCCCGTGGAATGCAATCTGGATCCGGACTTTACGGTGCTGGAAGAAACCGACTATGACGAGTTCCTGGCCACTGAGGTCAGAAACAGACTGCGCAGCCTGCTGCATGAAGAAGACCATGCCGCCGGCCTTCTCTGTGATGAATACGGCAGCCGCAGCCTGCTGGAGCAGACAATAGCGCTGCTGCAGAAAGGCGTTACCCTTACGGCGGGAACAGCGGCTGTACGCTACGAAGAAGCCGCAGCGGCAGCAGAGCTGGAAGCGGAACGGCTGCAGTCAGTACTTACACAGGATTTTGCGGCATCCTGCGCGAAGGGCAACTGTGCACTGCTGGAACAGAATCTGGTAAATATTCATAACGCCTTAGCGGATGTAACAAAACCGGAAAGCATTGAATGTCTGCAGGCTGTCTGCAAAAGCCTGAAGGCTAACGGCAAAAATAAAGAAGAGGTAGTCCGGGTCAAAGAGGGCCTGGACCTGGTGCTGTCCCTGCCTCTCAGCCGGAAAGCGGTCACCCTGGCACCTGCCTGGGAAACGTATTTACTGCAGATGCAGGAGAACATCAGAAATAAAAAACTGGAGCTGGGCCTGCTGGGCTTCGATGACCTGGAAGACATGGCCCTCTCCCTGCTGGAAAGCCATCCGGAAGTGCTGGATAAATGCAGACGGCAGTTCCGTTACATCATGGTGGACGAATTCCAGGACACCAATGAACGCCAGCGCCGGCTGGTGTATCTCCTGTGCGGTGGCAGTAAAGACACGCTGCAGGGGAACCGCCTCTTCGTGGTGGGGGACGCCAAGCAGTCCATCTACCGGTTCCGGGGAGCGGACGTCAGCGTATTCGCCCGGGTACGGAATGAAATTACGGACAAAGGCGGCGAACTGATTCCGTTAAATGTAAATTTCCGGACTGTGGATGCCGTGCTGCAGCTTTGCAACGGCATCTTCCCGGACCTGATGGGGACGGAAGAAACACAGGACGCTTATTATGAAGCCCTGCAGGCAGACCGGGAGGCCGGGCCGCAGCCGGAATTCTGTCTGTTCCGTTATGTAAAAGACAGATCTTCTGCGGAGGAAGCCCGGCAGGCAGAAGCAGACTGGCTGGCCGCGCGCCTCGCGGAACTGCACAGCAAAGGACTGGCCTATGGGGACATGGCGGTGCTGCTGCAGACCATGACACACATCTCCCTGTTGACAGAAGTCCTGCAAAATCACAGAGTACCCTGTACCGTGGTAGACGGGCGTGGCTTTTACAAACGGCTGGAAGTGCAGGACCTGCTAAACCTGTTTGCCTTTGCCGTGAATCCCCATGACAACCTGAACCTGGCCGGCGTCCTCCGTTCCGTCTATATGGGACTGGATGACGAGACCCTGACCCGCATCCATCTGGCGTTGGGGGAAAAGAATACTAAACTCTCTTTGTGGGATTTTCTGCAGCAGGAAAGCGTGGCCTTAAATGCCGATGCGGCCGCGTCCCTGCACAGGGCAGTCACGCTTTTACGTCAGATACTGGCTGCCGGCAGCGTCCTGAATCTGCCGGACTTCTGCCGTGAACTGCAGCAGCTGCTGCATCCGGAAACGGTGCTGGCGCTGCAGCGCAACGGAGAGGAACAGCTGGCGAACCTGCGCAAGTTCTTCCGGCTGGCTTACGAGTTCAGCACGCAGAAGCAGGGGAGCATCCAGGATTTTGTGACCCGCGTGACACAGCTGCAAAGCATGAATAACAAAGAAGCTGCGGCAACAGTACCGTCAGAGGACGCGGTGCAGGTGATGACCGTCCACAAATCAAAAGGACTGGAATTCCCGCTGGTGGCCGTACCGTTTTTGGACGCTCCTTTTCAATCAGATAAGCAAAAGTCAGCCTTCCATCCCGGCATGGGCCTGGGCATCTCCCTGCGGAACAACGGGGGTAAGATCGTTTCCAGCACTGTGCTGAACCAGATTTTGGAAGATAATAAGACAAAAGACCTGGAAGAAAAAGTGCGCCTGCTGTACGTGGCCATGACACGTGCGAAAGACAGGCTGATCCTGTCCGGTTCCCGGCAAATTACAAAAGATACTTCCAAAGCCGTTCATTGGCTGAACTGGCTGGATAAGTATCTGAAAGACAATGTTTCCCTGGCAACCCAGGCAGAGGTTACGTTAGGAGAGGAGCCTGCCGGTACCGAAGCAGAGGAACCCCAACCCTCCCCGGCAACAGGGCAGACGCAGCCTGCATCAGCAGATAATCAGCCACAGACTTCTTCAGCAACAGAGCAATGTCAGCCTGTGACAGAAGCAGAGCAGACGCAGCCTGCAACTGCAACAGAACTTCCGGAAGAAATAAAAATTACTTTACTGGAAAAGGCCGCGCCACTGGAAAGCTACGGGGGCCGGGCTATGAACCGGTTCTCCGCTTCCTCGCTGCAGACTTACGAGACCTGTCCCCGCAGGTATTATTATCAGTACGTCGAAACCGTGCCGCCCCTGGACACACGGGAGAAACAGGGCGCCAGCCTGCCTCCCGACGTGCTGGGAACTTTGGTGCATCAGGTGCTGGAAAAATATGCCAAATGGCGTATGGAAAACCATTTTGCGGAGGACGATGCGATCTGGACCGAATATTACCGTGCGGCCGTGGAAGAGCTGGCGGCGGGACGTTTTGACCTGGCCGAAGAGGCGGAAACCATTCTGAGGGAGTATCTCCATTCCGATTTGTACCGGTCGTTTGCCGCAAAGCAGAGATTTGCGGAATATGAATTCCAGATGCTGCTGCGGGACGGGGAACACAGTTTTACCATCACAGGTTACATTGACGCGGTGGCGGAAACTTGTCCCGGCGAACTGGTGATTATCGATTACAAATCCGGGCGGCCGCCCATGGAAAAAGCCATTAGTGAAAACTGTGACGGACAGACGACTTTGGAACAAACCGCCGGCAAAGTCTGTGAAGGACAATTGCCTGTGGAACAAACCATCAGCAAAGGCTACGCCTGGCAGCTGGCGTTGTATAAAATGGCGGTGGAACACCTGCTGCAAATGAAAAGAAAGTCTTCTTTCAAAGTGACAAAGGCAGCGCTGCACTATTTGCGAAACGGCAGCGAGTGGGTGCTTCCGGAAAAAGACTGCCGGCAGGAGATCCTGCAGGTCTGCAGAGAGATTGCAGAAAAGAAAACGGAAAAAGATTTTAATCTCAAAACAGAGCACTGCGCCTACTGTCCTTTCTCTTATATGTGTAAGAAAGAAAACTGATCTGCAGCCAAAGACAGCACACGTGCATTGCATCTGTGTTTGCGAATGTAAAAAGGACAGCGGCCGTTAGTAAATTTTTAGTGAAAAATATTAATTAAAAGCGTTATGACAGGCAAAATGTGGTAAAATATTTATAGGTATGTAAACATGAATCCATAAGGTATTCGACAAGTCATAACAAATCAGCAAGTTAATTAAACCGAAAAGGAGTGATATACATGGCAAACGTATCCCAGGAAACCATGATGTTCAAACGGAACCGCGAGAAGACCCCGGTAGATCAGACCATCCGCGAGGTCTGCGAAGCATTAAAAGAAAAAGGCTACAACCCCAAGGACCAGCTGGTAGGCTACCTGCTTTCCGGCGACCCCACTTACATCACCAGCTATAAGGACGCCCGCAACAAACTGCGCCAGTACGAACGCTACGAACTGGTGGAAGCGTTGCTGGAAAACTATCTGGCCTCCATTCAGCAATAAGAAAAATTTAATGAGATCATTATAAAAACATTATGAGAACAATGTCTCTGGATCTGGGCAGCCGCACCATCGGCGTGGCGGTCAGCGACCTGACCGGCCTCATCGCCAACGGGGTGGAAACGATCCGCAGGACCTCTCCCGAACGCGACTTCAAACGGATCGGCGAGCTGATTACCGAATGGGAAGTGGGGGAGATCGTCCTGGGCTACCCGAAAAACATGAACGGAACCATCGGCGAACGGGCGAAACTCTCGGAAGCCTTTGCGGAAGAGCTGCGCAGTCGATTTGCAGGCATCACTGTTGTCCTGTGGGACGAGCGCCTGTCCACGGTAGCGGCGGAGCGCGTCCTTATCGACGCGGACCTGCAGCGCAAAAAACGGCGCCAAGTCATCGACATGATGGCCGCCGTGGTCATCCTGCAGAACTATCTGGACAGCAAGACGCTCCGCAGCAGGAACAGCGCCCCAACGCAGCAGCAGTAACCGCTGCGGAGTTCGTGCAAAAGCAGCAGTAACTTTTTTACCGGCGCAGTGCCGGACAAACATTTTCATAATACAGGTGGAACGACGTGGAAGAGGTTTCCTCAAAACATAAAATCATCATGGGAGGGGCTCTGGCAGTGTTAATTGCCATTGCCCTTGTTATTAAATTCGGCGGCGGCGCGGCGGCGCGCATGGCAGAGCTGATGCTGGCCAGGCAGAACATCGTGGCCGGCACGCTTACCTATGAAAAAATCAATGCCGGCTTTGCCGGGGATGTAGAAATACGGAATCTGGTCTGGAAGGCTCCCAACGGGAAAGTAAAGCTGGAAATGCCCCTGGCTACCGCTTCCGTTAATTTTTTTGACACCCTGCGCCAGGGAGGCGGCGTCGGCGCCGTGACCAACATCGTCCTCAACGGCCCCAAATTTTACGGGATCTATGAAGAAGGACAGGGACTGGACCTGCTGAACCTGCTCCTGCTGGCCGGGGATAAAAACCTTCCGGCTGACGGGAAAAAGGCAGAGCGTGATGTGAAACCAACCAGCTTCCGGGGCCTCATCGAAGTGAAAGACGGTTCCTTGGACCTGGTCTCCAACGGCAAAAAAGTGCAGCTGGACAAAATGAATGCCCAGATGACATTCAAGCAGTATCCCCAGCTGCGGGCCAGCGCCACAGCCAGCAAGGCAAACTGCGATGTGGTCCTGAACATGGTGTATGAAAACGGCACCGCCCAGGTAACCGGGGAAACCAAAAACGCGGCAGTGGCAGACGTGATCGCCATGTACCCGGACCTGAAACACATCCGGATCACCGGCGGCACCATTCCCACGGTGAAGATTGCGGCCTCCAAGGACAATGGCGGTTGGCACATCCGGCTGGACGGCAAGCCCCGCAACATGGCAGGGGAATTCTTCGGCATCCCCTTTGCCGAAGGAGAAGGAAGCTTTGCCGCCGACCGGGACGAAGCCCAGTTCTATTCGCTGAAAGCCAGTGTGAACGGCATGCCGGTGACCCTGCAGGGACGGATCAGAAGCGGCAGGGGAACGCCGCATCCTCCGGGTTTTGACCTGGTGTTTGCTTCCGAATTCTTTAAGACCCAGGCCTTAAGCAAAGGCCTGTACCTGGATGACAGCGGCATCACCTTTTCCGGCAAGCTGACAGGTACCGCGGTGGAACCGAAACTGGAAGGCGTTTTCAGCAGCAACTATCTGTTTGCGTCGCCCCTGCGGCTGAACAACGTGCACGGCACCTTTGTCCGGGAAGACGACAAGCTTGTGCTGAAAAACGCGGAGGCGCTGGGGGCCGGGGCAAAAATTGCCCTGGCAGGCTATGTGGATCCGGCAACAGGCTACTATGACCTTTCCCTCTCGGGCGACAGCCTGGACGCCGCCCAGATGACGGACAGCAAAGTCACGGGAGTGCTGCGGATGCATACCCGCGTCACGGGACGGAATCAGGCAGACTCCGCCACAGGCAGCGGGCAGTTTGCCATGGAGAAGGGACGGTATTTTTCCGCGGAAGGCAATCTCCGGGGTGAAGAGATACGCCTGCTGGAAGGGGATATCGTGATCCAGAACGGCCAGCTGGGAACCCAAAACGCGGTGATGAAGCTGGGGCGCAGCAAATACAGCATCGCCGTGACAGCCGGCGACAAGGACGCGGCGGAGATTACACTGGGGAAGAAACAGGCCTCTTCGTTATTTTAAAAACTAAACGTAAAAGAACTGCGAGTTAATGATACAGCAATGTTGATGAGAAATTGCAGAACAGACAGTGATTGCAAATTTATTTTTATAGAGAAAGCAGAAAAAGGAGAATCATCATGACAGAAAAAGACGTGAAGGAAGTTATGGACGCAGAGGAAGAAACCATTGAGACCTTTGAATTTACCGATGAGGAAGGACAGGATCACTGCTTTGTGGTAGAAAGCAAATTCAAAGTCGGCAAAGAAGAATACGTGGCCCTGCTGGAAGTGGATCCGGCCATCTTTGAGGAAGAGGAAGAAGAGTGCGGCTGCGGTCACGAACATGAACACGTTCATGCCGAAACCTGCGGCTGCGGTCATGACCACGCAGAAGAAGACGAGGACGAGGAACCGAACATCATCCTGGCGAAAGTCGTGACGGATGAAAACGGGGAAACGGATCTGCAGGAGCTCACCGACGAGGAATTCGAGAAGGCAGTAAAAGTTTACGAGTCTCTGGAAGCATAAGCACAAAACATATTGGTGCATGACCGTGCAGGGCGCATTATTTGCGCTGACGCATGCAACGCAGAACGCATCGCGCCGGTGCGCGGCATTTCATTGCAATGCAATGCACGCATAACACACATCACAGGCAACGGAGGTAATGGAATTGTTCAAACGCATACTTCCATTATTGTTCGCGCTCACGCTGATGCTGGGGCTGGGGGCCTACTGGCTGCTGTACTATACCGGCAACAACACGGAGTACGCGAAAGGGCACCGCTACCTGGTCACCATCAAACCGGGGATGACCACAGCGGACATCGCCGACCTGCTGCACAAAAAACATCTGGTGAAGACACCGGAAGCCTTCCGTATGGAAGCGCGGCTGCGGGGCCTGGCCGGCAAGCTGGAAGCAGGCCGCTACGAGATCATCGGCGGCATGTCTAACAGCGAGATCGTCACCATCCTCTCCAAGGGGCAGACCTACAGCGTGAAATTCACCGTGCCGGAAGGCTTTAATGTAGTCAAGACCGGGCGCAAGCTGGAAGCGGAAGGCCTGGGGGACGCCAAAAAATTTGAAGAGGCCTGCCGCAACTACACGCCCTATCCCTACATGGAAACCAAAAACCCGGATGTGCTATTCAAGGCGGAAGGCTTCATCTATCCCACCACCTACCATCTGGACCCGGACATGACGGAGAAGGACATCCTGGCCCTCATGGTGCGGACCTTTAACACGGAAATAAACAAAGAAAAGATTCCGGAGCTGGCCAAAAAGCAGGGCATGAAACTCCGGGACCTGGTGAACCTGGCGGCCATGGTGGAACTGGAAGCCGTCTTCCCGGAAGAGCAGGCCTGCATCGCAGGCGTCTTCCTTAAGCGGCTGGAAATTGAGATGCCCATCCAGTCGGACACCACCATTCAGTATCTGCTGGGGTCGCAAAAAGAAGAAGTCACCATCGCGGACACCCGGATCCAAAGTCCTTACAACACCTACCGGAACGCAGGCCTGCCGCCGGGGCCCATCGGCTCTCCCGGCATGGACGCCATCAAAGCCTGCCTGAACCCGGAGATCACGGAATATCTGTATTTTGTGGCGGAGAAGGACGGCCATCACCGCTTCACCAAGACCTACGGGGAACACCTGAAGGCCATCGCGGACATACATAAAGACGACAAGTAGTCTGAAGTGAAGGGAAGAAGCTCATTAATGGAGGAAAAGTTTCCTCAACCTCTTCCGTGCGCGACACCCTTTTAATGAAAAACAACATAATTGAAACGACATGAGAAAGATACAGAAGCCGGAGCTCTTAGCCCCGGCAGGCAGCATGGAAAAACTGCGCATGGCCCTGCTGTACGGCGCCGACGCGGTGTATCTGGGCGGCAAGCTCTTTGGCCTGCGGGCCTTTGCCAGCAATTTTTCCACTGAAGAATTAAAAGAAGCCGTGGCCTTTGCCCACAGCCTGCATAAAAAAGTATATGTAACAGTGAACATCTTCGCCCACAACGAAGACATCAACGCCCTGCCGGACTACCTGTGCAGCCTGGAAGAAGCGGGGGCGGATGCCCTGCTGATCTCGGACCTGGGGGTCTGGAATGTGGCAAAAGGAGTGATCCCCCACATGCCGCTGCACGTCAGCACCCAGGCCAACAGCACCAACTGGGCGGCGGTGAAAGCCTGGGAAGACCTGGGCGCCGGCCGCGTGGTGCTGGCCCGTGAGCTTTCCTTAAAAGAAATGCAGGAGATCGGCAGCAAAACCAACGTGGAACTGGAAGCCTTCGTGCACGGCGCCATGTGCATCTCCTACTCGGGCCGCTGCTGGCTCAGCAGTTATTTAACCGGCCGCGACGGCAACCGGGGCGCCTGTGCCCAGGTGTGCCGCTGGGAGTTCGCCCTCACGGAAAAGAACCGGTCCGGGGAAGTCTACGACGTGGCAGGGGACGAACAGGGCACCTACATCATGAACTCCAAAGACCTGTGCCTGCTGCCGTACTTGCCGGAATTAATGAAAGCAGGCATCTGCAGCTTCAAGATAGAAGGGCGGATGAAGAGCGCCCACTACGCAGCCAGCGTGGTAAGCGTGTACCGGAGGGCCATCGACGCCTGTTGGGCGGATCTGGAACACTACACCGTGAAACAGGAATGGCTGGAGGAACTGGAAAAAGTTTCCCACAGGCCATACACCACAGGCTTTGCCTTAGGGAAACCGGATGCAAGCGCCCAGGAGTATAACAGCTCTGCCTATCTGCAGACCCACGACTTCACCGGCCTGGCCAAAAGCTGGCAGAACGGCAGGCTCACGGTGGAACAGCGCAACCACATGAAAGCAGGGGAGACATTAGAAGTCTTTTGTCCGGACGGCAGCCTGAAGACACTGGTGCTGGAGGACATGCGGGACGAAGAGGGAAATGCGATTACCGTGGCCCCTCATCCTCAGATGATCTTCACCTGCAAGGCGGCGGAAGAAATTCCGGAAGCCGCCATCCTGCGCCGCCGCATAAATTAATGGTAGCGAAATCCCTGCGCCTATGATATAATAATAAGGCAACTATTGTATAAAGAAGGTATGAATCGTAATGGAACGCATTGGCAGAATATTTAAGTTCATGAAAGAACATGGCTTAGAGTGTATCGCTATCAAAGATGTCTATACTATTCGTTACCTTACCGGGTTCACGGGCGACTCCAGCATCCTTTACGCGGACGACCGTATTGCCGTCCTGGTCACCGACGGTCGCTACACCGACCAGGCCCGCGCGGAACTGAAGTACTGCCGTGTACTGGAATACAAAGCAGAAAACAACAGCAGCATCTGGGAAGCAGTGGGCAAACTGGCAGCCAAGCATCAGAAGATCGGCTTCGACGGGGATGTTTTTTCCTTTGAAGATGCCAAAGCATTACGGGAAGCGCTGCCGGGAACGGCGGAGATGGTCAGCGTCAGCCTGAGCACCCTGCGTCTTGTGAAGGACGAACGGGAACTGGAGTATTTGTGGCAGGCCCACAAAATTGCGGATGCGGCTTTTGAACGCCTGCTGAAAGAACTGAAAGCGGGCATGACGGAAAAGGAACTGGCAGCCCGGCTGGAATATTACATGCGCAGTCTGGGATCCGAAGGCGTGTCCTTCGATACCATCGTGGCCTCCGGTCACCGCAGCGCCCTGCCACACGGAGCGCCTACCGACAAGGTAGTGGAAGTGGGGGATTTCGTGACATTCGACTTTGGCGCGCTGTATCAGGGCTACCACTCCGACACCACGCGCACCGTGGTCATGGGCATGGCCAACTTCTGGCACCGGGAACTCTACACCGTGGTGCAGGAAGCCCAGTACCGGGGCATGAAAGCGGCGAAACCGGGCATTACCGGCAAAGAGCTGGACGCAGAGATCCGGGGATACATAGAATCAAGAGGTTACGGAAAATATTTCAACCACGGCCTGGGGCACGGCGTGGGCCTGGAGATCCATGAGCTGCCCAACATCAACAGCCGGGGCGACATCCCGCTGCAGGAAGGCATGGTCTTCAGCATCGAGCCCGGCGTGTACATCCAGGGCCGGGGCGGCGTGCGCATCGAAGACACCGTGGTGCTGACCAAAGAAGGGGTCCACAGCCTCACAGCCCTGAAGAAAACCTTGACGGAAATCGTGTAACGCGTTAAGATAGGAACTGATTTTTAATAATTTTAAATTATAAACTGATTATTTATCAGAAGCACAGGAGGATGTATTTATGGTATCTACCAACGAATTTAAAACCGGTCTGACAGTCACCATCGACAACGACCCCTGGCAGGTCGTGGAATTCCAGCATGTAAAACCGGGGAAGGGCGCTGCTTTCGTACGGGCCAAGATGCGCAACCTGGCCACCGGCGCCGTAGTGGAACGCACCTTCAACGCCGGCGAGCGCATGCCGAAAGCGAATATCGAACGCCGCGTCATGCAGTACCTGTATGAAGGCGACGGCAACTTCGTGTTCATGGACAACGACACCTACGAACAGACCGAACTGAGCAAAGAACAGATCGGCAACGGCATCAACTTCCTGAAAGAGAACATGGATGTCAAAGTCATTTCCTATGAAAACCGCATCCTGGGTGTGGAACTGCCTAACACCGTGGAGCTGGTGGTCGTAAAGACCGAACCGGGCATCCGGGGCGACACCGCTACCGGCGGCAGCAAACCGGCCACCATGGACACCGGCTACATCGTAAAAGTGCCTCTGTTCATCAACGAAGGGGACCATCTCCTCATCGATACCCGCAGCGGCGACTACATCCAACGGGCATAAGCGCCGTTGCGCGTAAGGCGCAGCACACGAAATGCGGGCACATTGCGCAGCGCGTAAGGCAGACAGCATAAACAGATTTTTAAAAGGACTTCTGCAAAGAAGTCCTTTTTTCTTTGCAGTTTCCCTGTGCTTCCTGTAATTTTTCTTTGCCGGCTGCCGGCGTAAACTTTTATTTTTATACAAACTATGGTATAATAATACATACTGTAAAAATGGGGTAGTTTGTCATTTTGGAGGTAAAGATGGCGGACGAAAAAGCAAAAAAAGGATATCCCGGCGAACGGGCTGCTGCAAACCGGCCCTCCGCTGTGAAGCGGTCTGCCGTACCGAAGCAGCCTGACACAAAAATTCCGGTAGATGAGGACGAGGAAGACCTGGGCTACATCGAACTGGCAGATGACGTGATCGCCATCGTGGCCAGCCTGGCGGCCCTGGACGTTCCCGGGGTCATCTCCATGACCACAGGCTTCCGGGAAGAACTTAGCAACTTTCTGGGCAAGAAGAGCCTGGCCAAAGGCGTGCGGGTGAAGGTCACGGGGCGCAGCTGCCGCATCGCCGTCTACGTGACGGTGGAATACGGCTGCAACATCCCGGAAGTGGCCATGAAGCTGCAGAAAAAAGTGAAAAGCGCCGTGGATGAGATGACGGAATACACGGCGGAGTATGTGGACGTTCACGTGGAAGGCGTGCGCCGCAGGGAAAAGAGTGAGCTGGAGATCAGCTTCAACAACCCGGAAGAAGGCAAACAAGGCAGCATTTTTAATTAAAACAGTAGGGCACGGCAAGCGCGTTGTGTTTGCGCCATTAACAGACGCAATGAATAAACAGGCAACTGCGTCCCCTTAATAAGGAGTGAAAAATATGGGAATACCGGATCGAATCATATTGACGTTATACACTTTTCTGATGGCAGTGTTTGCCGTCACCGTGATCCTCATCACCATGGGGATCATGCCCCCGGACTTTTTCATGCGGGTCATCACCGGACTGCCGGGGAACTGGGAGTACGCGCTGGGCGGCGCCGTGGTGTTCATCCTCAGCGTGCGGCTGCTGCTGGCGGGCATCGGCATGCTGGGTGAAAGCAGCACACTGACCCTGGCCGATGCGGAATCCGGCAAGACCGTTGTTTCCAAGCGGGCCCTGGAAGACTACATTGCGGACATAGCCCAGGAGGTCTACGGCATCTACGGCGTGAAGGTAGTGGTGGAAACGGAAGACAAGACCACCATCAACGCCCGCATCCACGCCTCTTTGGAGCCGGGGGTCAACGTGTTTGAAACCACGGAAGAAGTAAAAGACAACATCAGGGAGACCATGAAAAAAGTGGTGGGCCTGGAAGTGAAAAACATTGAGCTGTACTTCAAAAAAATCAAGAACAGCGGCAAGGATAAAGGTTGATAAGGAGGTGCTGTGATGTTTAAAGACATATTCACCGACATCTGGCTCAACTACCGCGGCCGCTTCCTGTGCTCCCTCTCGGGCCTGGTCATCGCCTCGCTGTTTCTCACCGTGGGCTTCTGGCGGACGCTGTTCCTGATCCTGTTTGCCGGCGGAGGCTTCTTCATCGGCCATAAAATCGATAAAAAAGAAGACCTCACCGAGTGGCTGGACCGGCTGCTGCCGCCGGGCTATCATAAGTAACAGAGTGCGTGAAACAGGCTGTGAAAAACAGCAGGCTGCCGTCAGCAGAACGCGCCGCCGGATGCGACAGATATTTTACGGAGGATACATTACATGATTCGCAGAGTCGCGAGAGAAATGGTGCTGCAGAGTTTGTTCCAGATGGACTTCACCCAGGCCGAGCCCGCGGAAGCGCTGGCCATCGCCCTGGAAGTCCAGCAGGATGAAGAAAACAGCGAAGAAGCTGCCAAAGCGGTTAAATACGCGGAAAAAGTGCTGAAAGGCACCGCGGAAAAGCTGCCGGAGATCGATGCCCTGATCGGCAAATATGCCATTAACTGGGATGTAAAGCGGATGCCCGGCATCGACCGCAACATTTTACGCATGGCTATCTACGAGATGCGTTTCGCCGACGAGAAAGTGCCCGTGAACGTGGCCGTCAACGAAGCGGTGGAGCTGGCCAAGCTGTTTGGCACGGACAAATCGGCCCGCTTCATCAACGGCGTCTTAGGCAGACTGATGCGGGAAGAAAAATAAGGAAAGAGACGCGCCGCGGCATAGTTGGTTTTAGTATTGCAGCGAAGCGGGCGCGCCGTAACGGAAGAAGCACAGCATGACAGAAGTTTATCTTGGTATCGATACCAGCTGCTATACCACGTCCCTGTTCTTTATGGACAGGCAGGGAAATAAAGTGGCGGAAGCCCGGCGCATCCTGAAAGTGAAGCTCGGAGGCTGCGGCCTGCAGCAAAGTGAGATGCTCTACCAGCACACCCGGAACCTGCCGGAGCTGATGGAAGAGGCCGTGCAGGGACATAGCTTTTCCCTTCTGGGCATCGGCGTCTCCGCTAAGCCAAGGCCGCGGGAAGACTCCTACATGCCGGCCTTTTTGGCAGGGCTGAGCTTTGCCAGGTCGCTGGCAGCACTGCATCACATTCCGCTGTGGCAGATCAGCCATCAGGAAAACCATCTGGAAGCGGCAGCGTGGTCAGCGAAAGGTCCGGATGCGGATCGTTTCCTCTTTTTGCATGCGTCAGGGGGAACGACAGACTTATTGTTAGCAGAGAAAAATGTAAGCGAAGCTGCTGCAACTGAGAAAAAGATTAAAGACAATGCGGTAGCAGAAAAAAAGTCTGACGTTGCAGCAATTGCAACAGAAAAAAGTAATTTAGTTTCCAACTACACGTTACAAGAAATCGGCTGCAGTCTGGACCTGCATGCAGGACAGTTCGTTGACAGAGTGGGCGTGGCATTGGGACTGGGTTTCCCCGCCGGGCCTGCGTTGGAACGGCTGGCATCACAACACACAGAAATCATTGAGATTCCGGTCTCTGTACATAAAACGGAAGTAAGTTTTTCCGGGCCATGCACCTGGGTATTGCGTAAAATAGAACAGTGCTTAACTGCAAAAACAGATTTTGATGCAGATAATTGCACAGAGGCAGAGCATCTTTCTTCAACAGAAATTCTGCAAAGCACTGCAGCATTGCAAACCAAAACAGCCATGCCGCAAAATGATTTTGCGGCAAACATCGCTGCTGGCGTGCAGTGGGGACTGGCAGAAACATTTGTACGAATGATCCGCAATGCAGCGGCAGAATATAACTGCAGGGAAGTTTTACTGGCGGGAGGCGTGGCTTCCAACCAATGGATCCGCAACCAAATCATAGAGAAATTAGCCAAACGCCAAACCAGAGTGTGGTTGCCGGAAGCAAAATACAGCGGCGACAACGCAGCAGGCTGCGCAGCCTACGCGCGGCGGCAAAGTGAAAGTTAAAAACGTTTCACAGCGTTGCACAAGAAACAAATGACTGCAAGTGCAGGCTACTCACAACGGCTGCCTGCGCTTAACGACTATAGATCAACTTCAGGAGAACAACATGGCTGAAGCCAAAACCTATACAGTCACGGAAATGAACCGCCTCATCAAAAACATTGTGGAAGGCAGCGGCCTCGTGGCCAACGTGCAGGTCCGTGGCGAAGTCAGCAACTTCAAACGGTATACCTCCGGACACTGCTACTTTTCTTTAAAAGATGCAAACAGTGTGCTGAAGTGCGTCATGTTCCAAAGTCAGGCAAGACATCTGACAAAATTCCCTGACAATGGTGACACAGTGGTCGCCATCGGCCGCATCGCCATCTACGAGCGGGACGGAGTGTACCAGCTGTACACGGACATGCTGATTCCGCAAGGCGTCGGCGACCTGATGCAGAAATATGAAAAACTGAAGAATAAACTGAAAGCAGAGGGCCTGTTTGCTCCGGAACGGAAAAAACCGCTGCCGACTCACCCAAGGATCGTGGGCATCATCACTTCTCCTTCAGGGGCGGCGGTGCGGGACGTGATTACCGTGTCCCGGCGCCGGAACCCCGGGGTGAAACTGCTGTTGTATCCGGTGCAGGTACAAGGCAAAAACGCGGCGGGGGACATCGCCCATGCCATCCGTTTCATGAACCGGCACCAGCTGGCGGACGTGCTCATCTTGGGCCGGGGCGGCGGTTCCATGGAAGACCTGTGGGCCTTCAACGAAGAAATTTTAGTGCGGGCAGTGACGGCATCACAGATTCCTGTCATCTCTTCTGTGGGCCACGAAACGGATTTCACCTTGTGTGACTTTGCGGCGGATCAGCGGGCAGCCACTCCATCCCAGGCAGCGGAACTGGCGGTGGAAGACACCAGGCTGATGCGGCGGCAGGTACTGGAGCGGCAGCAGCGGCTGACTAATGCCATACAGCGCATGCTGCAGCAGCACACAGACACCTTGCGCCGGCTTAGTAAGAGCCGCATGTTGCAGGATCCGTTACGCATCACAGACAGGGCAGCGGAACGGCTGGACAAGGCGATGATGAAGCTGCAGCAGACGCTGCCCCGGCGACTGGAGAACAGAGAGTTAAGACTGCAGCAAGCCATGAAAGCACTGCAGCGTCCCGAACGGTTGCTAATGAAACCGGAAGCCAGACTGCAGCAGGCACTGAAGGCGCTGCAGCATCCTGAAAAGATTTTGCTGGAGCCGGAGCGCACACTGCAACTGGCTTTGAAGGCGCTGCAGCATCCGGAACGCGTGGTTGAAAAGGCAGAACAAAGATTAAACGCAGCACAAAAATCTTTGGAAAAACAAAAAACATTTTTAGAACCTTATGATACAAAATATCAAAACACCTGGAACCAGTTCATTACACTGGCCAAAGGCCTCACGGATAAAAATGAACAGCAGCTTGCACTGCTGTCTTCCCATCTGGACGCAGTGAGTCCCTTAAAGATTTTAGCAAGAGGGTACTCCTTCACCAGCAACGAGCAGGGGAAAATCATCAAATCAGCAAACGACGTGCACTGGGGAGAAGAGATACGGACGAGACTTAACGACGGGGAACTTCGATCCGTAGTGCAGGAGATTTTACCTAAGACTGAGTAAATTGTTTTAAATAAAAACTTAAACAAGAAACCAAGTTAAAACAAATTCTTTTAAAGAAAAAACGAAAACGGAAAAGCAGAAAACAAAACTGCATACAGTTAGTTGTATTAAGGGGTGAAAGGAAATGGCAGCTAAGAAGATGAATAAAAACATAAAATTTGAAGAAGCGCTGGCAGAACTGGAAGCAGCCGTAGAAAAGCTGGAAAGCGGCGATCTGCCGCTGGAAGAAGCCATAGAAGAATTCCAGAAAGGTACGGAATTGAGCAAGATTTGTTTAGAAAAGTTAAACAAAGCCAAGGCTGTTGTGCAGAAACTTGTTGTAAGTCCTGTTAATGATGAAGACTTTCATACAGAAGATTTCGAAGAGTTGGCGGAAAACGAAGAGGATTAACACCCGACTGCCGTCGCTTTTCGTGAATGACTGCGTCAATGTCCCTCGACGTAGTATCTGTCTTCGGGACATTTTCATGTCCTTCACAAAATTCCACGGCAATCAAACAATTTTAGGAGGAAATAGTTTCATGGATTTCAAACAGTATTACGAAAGCAGAAAACTATTAGTAAACAGTTTCCTTGAAAAGCGCATGGAAAAACGGGGCATCTCCAATGTGGACGATGCCATGAAATACAGTTTGTTGGCGGGTGGCAAGCGCCTGCGACCCATTCTTTTGATGGCCACGGCGGAAGCAGTGGGAGCTAACGGCTACGACTATTTGCCCGTGGCATGCGGACTGGAGATGATCCATACCTTTTCCCTGATTCACGACGACCTGCCCTGCA
>JAFZIG010000170.1 GCA_017554485.1 Acidaminococcaceae bacterium
AATTTTTATGGTTGAATTTGAGGGTTTGCATACTTAAATTATACCAAAAGGAGAGGCCTTTCGGGGTCTCTTTTTTCTTTTTCTCATAGAAAAATCGGCACCCTTTCGGATGCCGATTCATTGGGCTATTTTGTTACAGCCCCTTATTATTTAGCTGATGACCTATACAGTTATACCCATATAAAACAATTTACATCAACCACAATACTACTATATCTAACATGTAAAAGTGATTCACTGACAGAAATCAGTCAAACTTAACTCCTTTTACGGCAGCATTTTTCGTTGTCGTCAGTGTATGACTGCTGGGAATCAGCACATTGCGAACCAGGATTGGCTCATACCCTACCTTAAAGACAACCATATTCCAGCCCTGATCGGTAAAAGCAATTTCGGCCAGGCCCTTATCACTGGTCATACCACCCATACTGCTCTTACCAATCACATGACATTTTCCATCCTCGAACCGGTACTCAATCCCTAACCCGATATACACATTCGCATAGGGAACCGGTGCGCCGTCACAAGTTATATTTAGATTGGCATAGCCGCCTTTTTTCGCCGGCGCCGCAGGATTAGCTTTGCCAGGAGCAGGCTTCCCATTCGTTTGAACAGTGGGTTTGCCTTTCAATACGTTACCTACATTGAATCCGGCATCAGCGGATAACGGCATGGCAACAGCCGCAGCATAGAGAATTGCCGCCAGGGCAGTCAGTTTTTTCATGATAACATATCCTCCTTGTTGAATTTGATCAATACTTTCAATACTATTATATACTATACAGATAAAAACATCAAACACCTTCACTGCCGCCCCATCTTCACCGCCAGCAACCCCAGATACTCTTTCATCGCAAGAGAATTATGATACAAACAATCCGAAGAAGGCGTAAAAGCAAAGGCATTCAGCCGCAGCTTTTTATCAGTCTTGTAATCCGTAGGATACGGAATGACATTCGTTCCCTCTCTTTGAAAAAGAGCAACAGCTCGCGGCATATGAAAAACCGATGTCACAAGAATAACTTTTTTAAATTGGTGTTGCTGATAAATCTGTTTAACATATTTCGCGTTTTCTGCCGTATTCCGGCTCCGGTCTTCTTTGATTAAATACTGGTCCTCTACCCCGCAGGCCCGTAAAAAACGGTACTCGATATCAGCTTCCGTATCCATATCGTCAAAAAGATGCCCGCCTGATAACACCATAGGCAAGTGTAATGCCCTGTGCAACCGAAGTGCGGTACCCAGACGTACTGTCGCACTTTCACTGTTCTGTCCGACTCCATCAAAATCCGGTACACCGTCATAACTGCCACTGCCAAGGATCACCATACCCTGCACGTCTTTGATAACGCTGACAGCCGGCTGGTCATACCAATCTTCCAGGGACTTAATCAGCCTGTCGCTCACCAATCGTATACTAAACAGATAGATAAGCGCAAAAATCAATACTAGCCAATGTTCATTTTTAGTTTTACGGCCAAAACAGTAAGCAATCAACAATGCCAACAAAAAAATATCCGGGACAGCAGCCATGCATACAGTAATTTAAGAGCAACCAGCATCTACCAACACCTCAATTGCCACTATTTATTTATCATTAACAGCTCCATTGAGTCGAAGAGCCGTGCTCGGAAAAACGATGATCATATTGAATATTTGGTAAACTGCATTTCTATCCAACGTTTCGTTCTGCCTTGCTGTTCATAGTTATTTTCTCCGTAATTATAAATTACTTACAGCCAAAAAACCGATTAACCGCTCCTCTGACGGAAACAGCGCCTAAAATCGCACTGACCACTGCTACTCCATCTGCTCCGGTAGCAAGTACTTGTTGATAGTTGTCTGGTGTTATGCCTGCTATGCCGGTGATTGGGATGTGCACTGCTTGTCTGATTGCTTTTAATCCGTCCAAGCCTAATGGCACTGTGTCTTTCTTTGTGCTGGTGGCAAATACGGCACCGCAACCAAGGTAGTCTGCGCCGGCTGCTTGTGCTGCCAGGGCTTCTTGTACGTTGTGAGCGGTGGCGCCGATGATGAAACTGTTGCCTGTTAGTTTATTTGTGATGTTACTTTGTTGGGCGGTTGTGCTTACATTATCGTTTACCGGAATACAAGACGCAGGGCTGTTGGCACGTTGCGTTGCAGCACTGTTAGCAAAAAACAAATCTACCATGCGACGTGCTTCCGCTACCGGGATGTCATCCTGGCCTAAGTGTACACCGTCAGCGCCGGAGAGGAGTGCAATGTCCAGCCTGTCATTTACAAGCAACGGCACGTTATACTTATGGCACAGCACTATGAGCTTGCGTGCCTTTTCCAACATGCCCTTCCCTAACCCGTTTTTCTCGCGGTACTGGACTAAGGTAACTCCGGCCTGTAATGCTTCTTCCACAGCGTCAAATAAGTTACGGCCCGGCGGCAAACAATTTTCATCTGTAACTAAATATAAGCGTAAATTAAAGTTTTTCATAGTTGTAAAGTGAAAGGGAGCCGATGGCCTCCCGAAAGGGTCCCAGTCTAACGACACCGAGCAACGCGAACAGAGTGAGCGTGCGCAGTGAGGAAGTGGGAGGCGGGAGGCCATCGGCTTCTTATTTATTTAAAAGACTGATTTTACCATTGCTGCCACGTTAGCAGCCGTCATCCCGTAGTGCTCTGCCACCACACCGCCCGGCGCCGAAGCCCCGAACCTGTTGATGCCCAGCATGCGGTCTTCCCGCTTCGTGTACCTCGTCCAGCCAAGCGTTACCCCAGCTTCCACAGCAAACGTCGGCACGTACTTCGGCAGCACGCTCTCCTTGTATTCCACGCTCTGCTGTTCAAACACTTCCATGGACGGCATGGATACCACAGCCACGTCGATGTTTTCTTCTGCCAGCAACTTCTGTGCCTCTAACGCAATCTTCACTTCCGAACCCGTTGCAATAATTACAGCCTTGGCCATTTCCATCGCCGGGCTCAATACATACCCGCCTTTCAACGCGCCTGCATTCACAGCGTCTACATATTCGTGCAGTACCGGCAGGTTCTGTCTGCTGAGGCACAGGGTCACAGGCCCCGTCTTGTGTTCGATGGCAAACTTCCAGGCCGCTGCAGTCTCTAATGCGTCTGCTGGACGATAAACCACAGAGTTGGGGATCAGCCGCAGGCTCATGACCTGCTCGATAGGCTGGTGGGTAGGCCCGTCTTCGCCCACCGCGATGCTGTCGTGGGTCATGACGAAGATGGACTGGCATTCCATCAGGGCCGCGATGCGCACCGCAGGCCGCAGGAAATCGGAGAACACCAGGAACGTGGCACCGAAGGGGATCACGCCCCCGTGGACGCTCAGGCCGTTGACGATGCAGCCCATGGCATGTTCCCGCACGCCGAAATGGATGTTCCGTCCCGCAGGTACCGCCTTGCTGTAATAGCCTACGGCTTTCATGACCGTTTTGTTGGATGGGCCTAAGTCCGCGCTGCCACCTACCAGTTCCGGTACCAGTTCTGCCAGTTTCTGTAAGATATCACCGGAAGCCGCCCGGGTGGCCACAGATTCTTTTCCATTAAATATAGCTTCCAGCGCAGCCAGGTCTACCGTGCGGTTGCCGGAGAGAGAGGCCAGCAGCTCCGCTACCAGTTCCGGGTATTTCTCGCCGTATGCTTTTAACAGTTCGTTCCAGTCTGCTTCCGCTTTTTCACAAGCAGGCAGCTTCTCTGCAAAATGATTCTTTACGTCTTCCGGTACCACGAAGCTCTGTTCTGGATCCCATCCTGCTGCTTCTTTGGTTGCCTTCAATGCTTCCGCGCCAAGAGGTTCCCCGTGGCAGGAAGCGCTGTCCTGTTTCGGGCTGCCAAAACCGATGTGGGTCCGCACGATGATGAGGCTGGGGTGTTCCTTGTCTGCCTGGGCTTCCTTCACCGCAGCTTCCAGCGCGTCCAGGTCTTCCGAGCTTTCCACCCGCAGCACCTGCCAGCCGTAGGCCTTGAAACGGGTCTCCACACATTCCGTAAAGGCGATGTCCGTGCTTCCTTCTATGGTAATTTTGTTGTCGTCATACAGGTAGATGAGCTTGCCCAGGCCTAAGGTGCCAGCCAGGGAAGCAGCTTCCGAAGCCACGCCTTCCATCAGGTCGCCGTCGGAGGTGAGGCCGTAGGTATAGTGGTCGATCACTGCAAAATCCGGCTTGTTGTATTTGGCCGCCAGCATGCTTTCCGCCAGCGCCAGGCCTACGCCCATGGCAAAGCCGTGGCCCAGGGGGCCGGTGGACACATCCACGCCGGGAGTGACGCCGTACTCCGGATGGCCTGGGGTCTTGCTGCCCCACTGCCGGAAATTCTTCAAATCGTCTATTGTAACATCGTAGCCCGCCAGGTGCAGCATGGCGTACAGCAGCGCCGAGCCGTGGCCCGGGGAGAGAACGAAGCGATCCCGGTTGAACCACTTCGGGTCCGCGGAATTATATTTCATAAACTTATCCCACACCGTATACATTAGCGGAGCCGTGCCCAGAGGAAACCCCGGGTGACCGGATTTTGCCTTCTCCACCTCGTCCGCTGCCAAAAACCGCAGTGTCTGTACGCATTGTTCATGAATGGTTGCCATGGTAATGCCTCCCTGAATAATTTTTGTTAAATCACTTACGTGCAAAGGAAACACTGCTTAACTGCGTTTGCGCGATGCTGACGAATCAATCAGTGGTTCCTTAAGAATTTTCTGACATAGTAATTATACCATTTGTAAAGGAATAATTCTACAGTAAATTAAAGCAGCGGCGGACAAGGCATAAGCAAAAGATTAGGAAACGATTGCGTAATTTTATGAGATGAAATTTGCCGTCATGGCGAGACTGTCTGAGGGCGAAGCCCGAGTTTCGAAGCCATAGGCAAAAGAATCCATAAAATAGCAATCGTTGACGTTTTTGCGATGCCTTGCCCGCCGCTACGGTTACTCTTTCATAAACGTATACACATAGCTTATTAGCCATAAAACTGCTATATAAAAACAGCGTAGCCTGCGTTTTCATTTGCAAGCTACGCCTGTGTGCGTAAAACAATTCGAAGACAATCTTCCGGTTTTAATAAAACAAATACAAATCTTTCTGCTGAATCACAGACAAAGGGCATTTAAAAAACTACTGAATCTTCTGTACCTCTTTAATATCCATGTCCAGGAGTTCGGCAATGACAGCATCAGATTTCCCTTTTTTCCGCAAAGCGTTCACCGCTTTGGCAATGCCACGCGCCTCACCAATTGCCTCGCCTTCTTTGCGCATGAACTTATCGCGCGCATGTTGATCCCGCAGATCCTTCTGGCGCTGTTCATACGCTGTAATGTAAAGCGGATCCTTTACGAACTCTTTCTCTGCTTCCATGGCTGTGTGAATAATTGCATCTTCCATTGCCAGCCGCCTCCTTTCTTCCATGGTCGTCTTCGGCGACAAATACCGCAGCCAACGCTCCAAGTGCCTTGCATTTTTCATTTTACTGCTGGTCAGTTTCGGCAGCTCCACAAAATGGATCTCCAAGTCCTTCGTCAGCGCATGCCGCACATCCTTCGTGTTCAGTACCGCAAAGCAACTGTGGTAGTACGGCCACGTTTCATCCTTAAACAGCCTGTAATCCAGAATGTTGATGGTCACCGTACGGTTCAGGTTCTCATAGTCTTCTCCGCCCAACAGGCGACGGTTGTACAACTGCGACCAATAATACAATGTTCGCCTGTCCATGTCATCAAACTGTTGAAGCTGGATCTCCACATTAGTCAAAGTCCCGTCACTGCTTTTCCCTACTACATCCAAAACCACGCCTTTGCCCCGTTGCCTGTCCGGGTCCAACTCCCTGTCGCTGAATGTAAAATCCGTAATCTGTGCCGTTCCCTCAAATTCAAAGAAACTGTTGACCAGATCCATCGTCAGGAGTTTACGATCTTCGTTTGCAAAGATATATTTGGCAAACGCGTCATTCAGGCGGTTCAGGTTCTCAACGGTCAGGACTTCCTTGCCTGCGGTTTGTTCAACCGAAGCTTCTTTCTCCAGTACGTCTCCTTCCAGAGTCTCTTCCCTTATATTTTCGTCCATAAACAATCACTCCTTTCTTTTTCGGAACGATTGCCTCCGGAACAAAGCTTTTTTCTCCCCTGTCCGCACACAACGCAGAGAAAAGCTTTGCTCATCTATAGTATAGCACAAGTGGTTGCCGTTTTCCATAAAGAGAGTGTGAAAAAAGAAATCGCTTCCACCCCTTCAAGGGGTGGTTCGCTTAGCCCTATAAGGGCCCAACACAGGCCAGCGCCTAAATGACGCTGGCTTTCACTTTGTTCAAGCCGTCGTGGTATGACTACTGGCCACCCTTAAAAGGATCTTCATA
>JAFZIG010000171.1 GCA_017554485.1 Acidaminococcaceae bacterium
GATTTGAACCGTGGAAGAATTACCTACCGGTATAAATAAACCGGCACAGACACTGAGGAGGTAGAAAATGAAAGTCAGACCGTCTGTAAAACGTATTTGCGAAAAATGCAAAATCATCAAACGCAAAGGCCGCGTCATGGTCATTTGCGAAAATCCGAAGCATAAACAAAGACAAGGTTAAGAAGGAGGTACACTTGAATGGCACGTATTGCTGGTGTCGATTTACCGAATGATAAGCGTGTAGAGTACGCGCTGCCCTATATTTTCGGTATCGGTCTTACCTTAT
The DNA here is from genome assembly GCA_017554485.1 of Acidaminococcaceae bacterium. Classification (GTDB taxonomy): domain Bacteria; phylum Bacillota; class Negativicutes; order Acidaminococcales; family Acidaminococcaceae; genus Succiniclasticum. The sequence goes on from JAFZIG010000171.1 coordinate 287, forward strand.
CCCGCGAGATCCTGGCAAAGACCGGTATCAACCCCGATACCCGCGTCCGCGACCTGACCGAAGGCGAAGTAGCCAAGATCCGTGAGGTTGTGGACAGAGATTACAAGGTGGAAGGCGACCTCCGCCGTGAGGAATCCCTTAACATCAAGCGCCTGGTGGAAATTGGCAGCTACCGTGGCAGAAGACATCGCGCCGGTCTGCCCGTGCGCGGCCAGAATACCAAAAACAACGCCCGTACCCGCAAGGGTCCCAAAAAGGGCCAGGGCAAAAAGTAATCAGCAAGGAGGATACATAAGAAGTGGCAGGAAAAAAAGTAGTTCGCAATAAAAAGAAAGTTAGCAAAAACATTGTTGCCGGCGCTGCGCATATTAAATCCACCTTTAACAACACGCTGGTTACGATCACCGACTTAAACGGCAATGTAGTAAGCTGGGCTTCTGCCGGTGAGATGGGCTTCCGCGGCAGCCGCAAGAGCACTCCCTTCGCGGCGCAGATGGCAGCGGAAACCGCTACCAAGGCAGCCATGGAACATGGCATGAAGACCGTTGAAGTATATGTTAAAGGCCCCGGCGCCGGCCGTGAAGCCGCCATCCGTGCTTTACAGGCTACCGGACTCGAAGTAAACTCCATTAAGGACGTAACTCCGATCCCGCACAACGGCTGCCGTCCGCCGAAACGTCGCAGAGTATAACAGGAGGTGTAAAACACAGATGGCAATTGATAGAGTTCCCGCACTGAAACGCTGCCGTTCGCTGGGTCTGGAACCCGCTGTTGTGGGCCTGGCCAAAAGCTCTTTCCGCCAGCCCCATCACGCTAACCATAAGGTGAGTGAATATGGCGCGCAGTTAAAGGAAAAACAGAAAGCAAAATTCATTTACGGCGTATTGGAAAAACAGTTCCGCCTGTACTACGAAAAAGCGAAAAAGATGCCCGGCATCACCGGTGAAAACCTGCTGTTATTGCTGGAAAGAAGACTGGACAACGTAGTATACCGCATGGGACTGGCCACCACCCGCCGTCAGGCCCGCCAGCTGGTGACCCACGGCCATATCGCCGTCAACGGCAAACGGGTTGATATTCCTTCCGCCCTGGTAAAAGCAGGCAATGAAATTTCTGTAATTGAAAACAGCCGCAGCAAAGCCTATTTTAAAGGCATGAACGAGAAACTGGCTGCTGTTACAGCTCCGGCATGGATCGTTGTGAATGCTGAAGCGTTAAGCGCAAAGGTTGACCGTTTCCCGACTCGTGAGGAAATTGATGTTCCGGTAGTGGAACAGTCCATTGTCGAACTGTACTCCAAGTAATGATGAGCATCTTTTGCCACCAACCAGTTGGCGTATTGTGGTAATACGCGAGAGA
>JAFZIG010000172.1 GCA_017554485.1 Acidaminococcaceae bacterium
TTCAGCTCTCCTGATCATAAAACGTATATGTATTCTTTCCATTAGTCTTAGATTCATACATGGCCGCATCGCCTTTTTTCAGCAGCGATTCCATATCGCCCGCCTGGGTTCCGTGCACAATGCCCACGCTGACAGTGACAGGCGGCAGTCCCTCTTTGCTGTTCACCAGCTCCTGTCTGATCTGCGCCATTTTTGTTTTGATCAGATCGCGCTGCATCTCGCTGGAATGCACCATAAACACGACAAATTCGTCGCCGCCCACCCGGCAGACATAATCGTCGGAACGGAAACTGCTCTTCAAAACCTGCACCAGCTTTTGCAGCACTTTATCCCCTGTTTCATGCCCGTAGGTGTCGTTGATGTTCTTGAAATTATCCACATCAAAAAACATCAGGCATGTTGAATCCAGATCCAGCCCTGAAAGCAGCAGGTCAAATCCCGCCCGGTTGTACGCTCCCGTCAGTTCATCGTGGGATGCCTTGAAATTAAGATGTTCAATACTCTTTTTGTACATGGAATACAAATTGTTATAAGCCTTGGCCAGATACCGGAATTCGTCAGCCCCGGTTTCCTTGATAGGACCGTCGGCTTTGATCTGGTCCACCGCCGCCAAAATCGGGCTGATGCCCAGGGTGGACGTTAACCATACCACAAAGAAGATCGCCGCAATAATCAGCAAAATCTCCCCGCGGGCCAGGTTCAGTTCCGCCTGGAAACGGTCCAGCGCTTCCGTTTCCTCCTTCTGCGTCTGGTTTATAATCGCCTGGACGGTGTTCTGGACTTCCGTGCGGATCCGGTTCTTCTGCGTATAATATTCATCGTCCAGTACCATCTTCGTGGCGAGCCGCATCTTATTCTCAGGAGAAAGCGCGGCGTCTTCACTGCGCAGGGCTACGCTTTTCAGTACGGAGGGATACTCCCTGATCCCTTTTGCCTCAATCACCAGGCGCATGGCGTAGTATTCCCTGTCCATCAGTTTTACCGAATGGCGCATAGCCTCCTCCAGGCTTGCCAGGGCAGATTCGGTGTCTTTCACCCTTTTCAGTTCGGAAAGGGCCTGTTCCCGCCGTTTGGTTGTAAAGGCTTCAATAAAATACTGTTCCAAAAACCGGCGGTCTCCGCTTACGGTAAAGCGCTGCGCCATTTCCGTAAGGTAGTCCGAAGCATCCATCAGGCCATGGACGGAATTCTGCAGCTTGATATTATCTTCCGCAGCGTCTTTCACGCGCAGGAAGCTGCTTGTGAGCCGGTAGGTGGAGTAAATCAGCAGGCACGACAATATCACCGCAACGATAATCAGCCAGTTATGTATCTTGCGAAGGGAGATCCCTTCTTTCAGTCTGTTCATTTGTATCCTCCCTTTTTGCGGCCCTGGTCCTTCACATAAGCAACCAACTGCCTGAATGTACGGGTAATGGCGCCGACCTCATCGTCCTTGTCATATTCCAGCGTGAAATCATAATTGCCATTGCCCACCTCCCGCGCCGCTTTAGAAAGTTCCTGAAGGGGCTTGGTAAGACGGTTTGCCAGGAACATGGTGATAAGGCCCAGGACCAGCAGTACCGCCACAGCAGCATACACGATATCCCAGATGGGTTCCTGCCAGCTGCTCTGAATCTCCGAGACAGGAGCCGACACGTACAGGCGCATCCCGTTGCTCAGCGGCATCCATACCGCATCTTTTTCGATCCCGTTATAGGTATATCGTATGTTGGCACTGTCACCCAGCAGTTCTTTGGGCGGCGGCGGCAGTGCATTCCCTCTCAGGTAAGAAGAATTCATTTGCGGGTGATAAATGAAATTCCCCCTGGCGTCCAGGACAAAGGCGTATCCGTTTTTATAGGGCCGGATGTTTTCCACTTCCTGGGCCAGGGTCTGGTAACTGAGCTCTATCCCGATTACACCGATAAACACGCCATGCCAGTAGACCGGTTCATTGTAGGATAATACGCGTACAGCCAGATTATCCGTAATGTACGGCGGAAGCCAGATCCCCTTTCTCGTGGCTTTGGGAACGGTGAACCAGACCAGTTTGGATGTGTCGTTTGTATCGTACTGGGTGATATCCGTCACTTCATGTTCATAGAATCCTTTGGCATCCAGGTTAACATACCAGAAACCCGGCACCGTTTTGGATATGGCCGGATCGATGCGGTAATAATAGGTCAGGACGCCGTTGGTCTGATGGGCGAGCTGCGAAAATATGTCCCCCGCCCGTTTCACATGCCTGGCCAGATTCTCATCCGTCACGTCCTCTATGGTTCCCTGCATCAGCGTCGAAACCGTTTTCACGGAGTGCTCCACGCTGTTAAAATAGGCTTCCAGATCCATCCTGCCTGTTTTGCACATCAGGTAAAGCGTCCTGTCGGCGTCCCTGTTTCCCATGTTCCTCACAGAAACAGCGCCCACATACGTGACGATACCCAGGGCAACAACCATCGCGCAAACCGCCAGCAAGGTAACTTTGGTTTTTATAGAAGTCAACGGTGATTACCTCCCTATATCATAATTACGGTTCTTCAATTCCAATCAGTTTTTCAAATTCACGGACTGACATAGGCTTATAGAAATAATAGCCCTGCATCTCTGAACAGCCCTGGCTGCGGAGGAAAGAAGCCTGGTCTGCTGTCTCCACGCCTTCGGTGATAACTTTCATCCCCAATGAGTATACCATCTGTATCATATAGCTGATAATAATGCGGCCTTTCTCCGGATCGCCCGCATCGGTCAGGAAACGGAGGTCCAGTTTGATGCGGTCCGCCGGTACGCCAACCGTTAACATCTCTGCGTCATCCTTCACTGTCGCCGCCAGAACGGATAAAGCCATAACGGACAGCGAAACGAGCACACAAAAAAGAGATGCCAAAAGCTTTCTTAAAAGTTGGACTTTTTCATGGTTGACACTCTATCTGCAATAATGTTCCGGAATCAAATGTTAAGCTTATTATGTTATTATATCACAATTACAGTTAAATACCAAACAACCAATACGCCGTATTTGTTTGGTTTTTATAATTTCGGTCTCCCCTTGCTGTCTTTGTAAATCGTCCTGCATTGAGGGCATGACCAGAAAAAGCCGTAACGGCTTTTCTTTTTTTCTAAAATCGCCTGGTCTTTGGAACAGCGTTCAATCACAGGGTTCCCTTCTTTATCCACCGCATAATACAAGGTCTTCTTCGTTACCGGCGACACGCATTTCTTATCGTCACAGACACAGAAATACTGCTTTGTTTTGGCCGAGTAATGACGGTTCAGGGTCTCTTTGCCGCAGACAGGGCAGACAAAGGTTTGCGCCGGCGTTTCTTCCTTCTGTTTCAAGACCGGCTGTCCGTTTTTGTCAACATCATAATAAACCGGCTTGCCTGTCACCGGTGACACACAGGCCTGATTGTCACAGACATAGAATGCTTTTTTCGTTTTCCGTGAGTAGTGCTTCACCAGGTTCCCCGTTTTGCATACAGGACACTTCACCATTTTGTAGCCGGGGAATTGATGGGCTTCCGCATAGGCAATGTTGCGGTCGATGGTATCGTAAATCTCCTGCGTGAATTTTCCCAGATCACCTTCACCCTCGGAGATCTCCGTCAGGGCAAATTCCATTTCCGCCGTGGTATCCGGTTTCGTAAGGGTAACGTCCACATTATCAATGAGCTGGAAACCCAGCTCCGTAGGCACCAGTTCTTTTTTCACCTTTTCCATGAAGGGCATCTGGGTTTTCTTATTGTTGCGGATGCCCTGCAGCTCGGATATAATCGTGTCCCTTGTGGCAGGGGTGCCGATGCCTTTAACTTCTTTCAGCTTCTCCCGGTTGGGGTTTTTCGGGTCCATGAACCGGTAGATGTTCGCCATGGCCGCCAGCAGAGTGCCTTCCGTAAAGCGTTTGGGCGGTTTCGTTTCTTTTTCCAGCAAATCCACCGCCTCCGGCTTGCCCAAGTTTTCGCCTTTACTCAAATCAGGCAGGGACAGGTTTTCTTCCTCCTGATTTTCCGTTTCGTTTTTCTTGCTGCCGAATACCGCCTTGAAGCCCGGTTTCAGGATCACTTTGCCGCTGCCCTTGAAAAGTTCGTCCGCCAACAGGATTTCAAAGGTGATGGTTTCAAACTCGCAGGGCGGATAGAACTGCATCACATAACGTTCCGCGATCATAGTGAATATCTTTTCTTCCGTAGCGCTTAACTGCCGGGGGATCTCCCCTGTGGGGATGATGGCATGGTGGGCCGTCACCTTTTTGTCGTTCCAGGCCCGTGAACGCATGGCGGGATCCGCCTGTTCCGCGCCCCTTACATTACGGGATGCCAGCTTTTGCAAAATGCGATACGCGTCCTTATGCTGAGCCCAGGGGATGTAGTTGCAGTCGGAACGGGGATAAGACACGTACTTCTTCTCATACAGGGACTGCACGGTGGACAGCGCCAGCTTGGGGGAAATGCCGAAACGGGCGTTGGCTTCCACCTGCAGCGTGTCCAGGGAGTACGGCAGAGGCGGCGCTTCCGTCCCCTTTTTCCGGGTCACCTTCTGTACGATGCCGTCGGCAGGCAGTACCTTTTCCCGCACCGCTTCCGCAATCCGTTTGTCCAACAGACGGCCTTCTTCGTCAAAGACCAGATTATTCGCGTCGTTTGCCGCCTCTTCATGACCAGACATAACAAGCTGCGCCATTTCAACGATCTTTTCTTCGTCAGGCTGCCACAGGGCGGTAAAGTGAATTCCCTCTTTCGTGAAAGCCGCTTTCAGTTCGTAATACTTGCGTACCTTAAAATTCAGTATTTCTTTTTCCCGGTCCACTACCAACGCCAGCGTCGGTACCTTCACCCGCCCGATGTTCCAGACGGCTCCCGGTGAAAATTTGGACGCATAGGTTGTGTAGCAGCGGGTCAGGTTGATGCCCACCAGCCAGTCCGCCTGCTGCCGTACCAGTCCCGCGGCATACAGGTTTTCGAATTTTGCATTGTCTTCAATGGAAGCAAAGGCCCGCTTTATGCTAATATCATCCTTTGCGTTGATCAGAAGCCGCTGCACCCGGCCCTGGTAATTGCAGTAATGCAAAATCTCTTCGATCAACAGCTGCCCTTCCCGGTCAGGGTCACCCGCATGGACGACCACGTCGGCCGTTTTCAGCAGTTTTTCTACCACCTTAAACTGGGCGGCAGACCGAGCAATCACTTCGTGTTTCCAGACTGCCGGAAATATCCGGTAATTTTTCCAGTTGGCGTAGCGTTTGTCATACGCCTCCGGTGTTGCCAGTTCCAGCAGGTGCCCTACCGCCCAGGAAACGACAGTGTCATCCTTTTGGTAAAAGCCTGTGCCCTTTTTATAACCGCCGGACGGCCACAGGTAGCCTGCAATGGCGTTAGCGATGTCCGGTTTTTCCGCAATATACAGTGTCTGCATAGAATCTTACATACCTTTCTGTTCTCATATTCAAATGTAACTGTTACCGTTTTTTCCAATTCAGAATCATCACAGCAAAAAGGATCAGAAGAATTCCTGTTCCCGAAAATAATGTTAAAGACTCGGAAAAACAAATAATGCCAATGATAGTTGCCACCACAGGTTCGATAGTAGCTATGATCCCGGCTTTGCTGGCTTCTACAGTCTGCAATCCGAGCGTATATGACAGAAACGGAATCACAGCCGTCACCAAGGCGGTCAGGAAACATAAAAATACAAGTCCTGCCAAATCAGATGCTGCGGAAAACTTTGACAGCATATCTGTCGGGCGACAGATCAGCCATGATCCGACTGCCGCGAAGATAAATGTGTAAGTTGTAACGGTATAGGGAGAATATCGCCGCAAAGCAATTGTACCCAGGATACTGTACAATCCGTATCCGATGCCGGAGCCTAAACCCAAGAGCAAACCTGTCAAAGTGATCCCGTCTCCTGAAATACCTGATACCAGCGCACATCCGGAAAATGCTAAAATCAGGGCAAGGATTTTCCTGCCGTCAATCTTTTCATGGAAAAACATTGCCGACATCAGCATGATCCAAATCGGCGATGTATATAAAAGAATCGCCGCTGTTGACAGTGGCATGATTGTTATTGCAGAAAAATAACAGACGGTAAAGAACAGTATGCTGCCAAGACCGAGCCCGAGAAATAACGGGATATCCCGCAGTGAAATCCCGGAACCGGACTGCTCTCTGATGCGCAGAAACAGATAAAAAACCAACGCACCCAGTGTAACCCGTATAGATACTATCTGGATAGGATCAAATCCAAAGTCGGAAAGCCTTCTTACAAAGATCCCCATGCTGCCCCAAAAACAGGCAGCAATAACGATCAAAACCGATCCTATATTTTGTTTGCCCTTATCTATGGTACTGTCTGCGCTTCTCACAATTGTCTTTCCTGCTCTTTCAATATGATCAGGCGTCCGACCCTGCCGTTGCCATCCTGGAACGGGTGAATCTGTTCAAAGGCTGCATGAAACGCAATAATATCCTGCAATGACGCCGGTGACTTTTCATTATAGCCTGCAAGCAGGATTCTGCGTTAAATCCGATTTTTTCGGCCCTTTTTCTTTCAGCTGTTTCTCCTCACACTATTTACTGAAATACTGAATGGTATCGGCGACTATAGCCTCTATTAACTTTTCTTTGCTACGGAAACCGTTTGGAAGCTTAAATCCCAAATACCACTTACCGGGGTAATCCCATATCTTGTAACTGTAATCGTCAATTGTGCGCCGGTCAATTACGTATTGGATTTCCGGATGGGTCTTTTGAACAATATGAAGCGCAGCACCCCGTATTTCATCAACTTTTTTTGCAACAGTATCAAAATATTCATATTCGCTCATTGCATTTATCCTTATAAAAACCCGATTCTCTTTATTTCTTATCAAACTTGAACCCTATCTCCGTTTTGGCAGCCATATCGCCCAGCACGTTCTTCATGATCTTTTCTTTTGACGGAACATCGTTCACCGAAAGAATCTTCAGATTCTCAATCCCCGTCAGGTTCATGGCGTGTTCCACCAGCACTTCCTGGAGCAGCTTGTCAATAAAGCGGCCGTTGCCGAAATCCTTCCGGGATGAAACGCCCTTTATGCATTCAAGGATTGCGTCCCTTACCCCGTCTTCCAGGACGAACCCGGCCTTCTTAACCTTACGGCAGAAGATCTCCACCAGCTCTTCGTCGCTGTAATCATGGAACTCAAAGGTGTAGCCGATGCGGGATTTCATACCCGGATTGGTGTCCACGAACTTCTCCATCTGGTCTTTGTAACCGGCAAAGATCACCACCAGCCTGTCTTTGTGGTCTTCCATCATCTTGATCAGGACGGACAGGGCTTCCTTCCCGTAGTCGTTGGCACCGGAATCCCCGCTGCCGTCGGTGATGGCATAGGCTTCATCGATGAACAGCACGCCGTCCAGCGCGTTTTCAATCAGTTCTTTCGTCTTGGGGCCCGTCTGCCCCAGATACTTGGCAATCATGTCCGTGCTCTGGATCTCCGTAAACTTGTCTTTTTTACAGACGCCGCAGTGATACAGCATCTTGGCCACGATGCGAGCCACCGTGGTCTTGCCGGTGCCCGGGTTGCCCGTGAACATCATGTGGTAGTTGGAAGCGGGGATATCCATTTTGAATTCCTTTGCCTGCTGGACAAAACGGACGAAACGGTTGAACCGGACCATCTGTTCCTTCACGTCTTCCAGACCTACCATGTCATTCAGCGCTTCTTCAAAGGTCTTGTTGTTGCGGGTGTTGAAGTCGGCAGGCAGATGCCTGGTGGATTTCACGCAGTCAGAAAGGTAACAGGCCAGAGAATCATTCTTAAACGGGAAATAGCCGGTATTGCGGGACACGTAATCCATAAATTCGTTCTTGCCCACATACATGTCCGTACCTTCCATCATCCTGATGAACTTCTGGTACAGCTCTTCCGGCGAATCGGAAGGGATCACGATCTGATGTTCCCTGAACAGCGTGGTAAAAGTAATATCCAGCTTCATGAATTCGTCCAGTTCTTTCTGGTCCCCCGTCAGGATAATATAGGAATTGGGACGGTAATCCCGCAGGACCTGCAGGCAGTATTCCAGCATGCGGGAACGGTTATGGGTGTAATCCGGATTGGTAAATTTCAAAGGATACCGCAGCCAGAAGGAAAGCCCGTCCAGGATATAGATCATGTTCGTCTTCGGTTCCGCGAAATCCACATTAAAAGAATCCGAAAAGCCGTCGCCGGCCCCAACCATCAGGGACTCCATGAAATCCGTGATGGAAATGGAAGCACAGGCGGAACTCAGATAAGGGCTTTTTACCTGCAGTGCGGTGGAAAGCATCTCCGCCTTTTCCTTTATCGCCATCTTATCCGAGCCCACGATGGAACCGTAAAAGCCTTTGATGTTTTCCCCCAGCCGGAACTCCTTGTCTATCTGCTTAACCGCTTCTTCTTCCTCTTTCAGGCGGCGCGCCAGGTAGAGCTCATACTTTTCCTGCTGCAGCAGGTCATATACAAAGGTCACAAGACAGAACAGCATGGCGACATTGTCAATAATCTGCCCGTTGAACACGTCAAGAATGTATTCCTCCCGTCTGTCAACCTGGGAAGGAATCATAATGGTGTGCTGGAAATGATACGGTATGACAGGTTTGCCTTCGCAGATTTTCAGCAGATACTCTTCCGAAAATTCCCCTTTATAATCTTTCGAAAACAAATCGTCCAGACACAGGGGATAAGCCAGCACCAGGCGGTACGAATTTTCTTCCTTCTTGCTCCGCGTGGCGTGGGGAAGCACCGCCCCCATATCGATCATCTTTTTGGCAAAGCGCAGAGAACTCGATGAAATCTTTATCTTTTCCAGAAAGTTATCCGAGAAATGGAAGACCATGGGTTCCATGTCCCGGTAGGTCTTCATGGCCTTAGCCGCGTAATTGGCCCGCTGCCGTTTCTCCTCCTCCGGGTCTGTCTGCCGCAGGTAATAGATATACGAGGCGATGTTGGCAATGCAAAGATCGCAGTTCCTTGCCAGATAACAGCAGGGCTCTTTTTTGCTGCTGCAGGACAATAAGGATACCGAAGCATGGACGAAGCCGTCCTCTTTGCGGTTTTCCGCTTTAAACCGGCGGTTTTTAAGGCTGCATTTGGGATTTAAACTTTCAATCTCAAAAGCCGCAAAGGATGCCACATTGGATTCCACGTCGGAATCGTACTGTTTCCCATAGGTTTCCTTGGATTCTTCGTTCACATAGTCTTCATCATAAAACAGGTCGCAGGCAGGCTGCACCTGAATCAGGTCCTTTTTGTTCTGGGACTGGAAAAAGCTGCAGGCTTTCTGCAGATAACAGGCAATTTGATACAAAGGTTCCGGCACATCAGACAAATCGTAACCGTCCCGTAAAGACCACTTGATTTCCTGCGGTGATTTTACTGGCTGATCCCCTTTTGCGCTTGGTTTACCGGTATCGCCTGCAGGAGTGGAAACTGTATTCAACTCTTTTGCCTCGGAATCATCAGAAAACCAGTTAAAGTTCATGTAAAAGCCCTCCCATCTTAAAGAACTACTGCTGAACACCGGATTTTCAGCGGTTGTTGGGAATAATACTATTTACTTCGGATAAAAGGCCTATATTTGCTTTTAGAAGCCTTGACCTTTTGTGTTTAACTCTTTATAATAATTCAAAGATAGTATACAAGGATATGTTTTTATATTGCAGTTTACAACTGTCTGTACTTTTTATTATAGCCTATGTGGAGGAATATGTTAATGAAAAAATCCGTAATCGCCGCCTTGGTATTATGCACCCTGGTAATCTTTACCGGCTGCGGCAGCACACCGAAAAACGCTGAGAATGATAAGAACGCAAAACCCGCGGCGACGGAACAGATAAAACCGGCTGCCGGAACGGAAAAAGGCCCGGAAGCAAAAACACCTGCAGAGAATACAGGCAATGCGAAAGAACAAAAAGTACTGGGAGCCATTTCCCCGGAACAGGCGCTGGAGTACATGAAGAAAACCAAAAATCTGGTCATCGTTGACGTTGCCCCGCGTAAAGCCTATGATAAAGGACATTTCATCGGCGCCATCAGCATCCCTATCGAAGGCCTCAGCAAAGAAGAGGAAGATAAACGTTACAAGGAACTCATCCCCGCCGGAAAGCCGGTACTGATCCATTGCCGCAGGGCCATATTCGCGCCTAACGCCTACAAACGCATTGTAGAACTGCGTCCCGACATTCCGGAAATCTCCTACATTAACGGCGCTCCGCTAATGCAGCCCTACAACGAATGGAAATCTACGCAGGGAAATTAATACATTTTTAAAATGATAAAACGGCTCCGTGCCGCTGATTTTCTTCAGCTGTACGGAGCCGTTTCTTTTTGATGTACTGTTTTCTATTTCTGCCAATGAGGACAATATACGCTGTCGAACGCAGATGCTTTCAGAAATTTGTTTAAAAACTATCCTGCCTTGTTTTTATGTGTAACACTGAGATACAGGGAACTGAGTATGATCAGCGCTCCGCCGCATAAAGACGACGCCAGTATCGGCTCGTCAAAAAACAGCCTGCCCCATAAGATATTCAGAAACACGCCTAAATACATAACAAAACTGACCAGTACCTGGTTCGTCAGTCCGTATGCCTGTGTCATAAAAGCCTGGGCCAGCAGCGAGGATAACGCGACGCCCAGTAATAAAAACCATTCCGCTCTATCCGGCTGGTGAAAGCTGTCGTACATCTGGACCGCGCCGAACAATGTGCTGAAAATAAATAAATAACTGATGATCTCCCAGGCGTTATGCCCGCCCTTTTTATATAGCTGATGGATCGTCGTATTGACGATAGCGGTACAAAAAGCGGAGGCAATAGCCAGCAGCGCATAAAACGAAAACGAATTAAATTCCCACGGACGCAATACCAGACTGATGCCTGCCACGATCGCGACAATCGGTAAAACTGCGTTCCGGGGGAATTTTTCATGCAGGTAAAAAATGGAAATCAGCAAAACAAAAAAAGAAGACAGTTTTGCCAAAATGGAAACATCCCCCAACGGCATCCCGGAAGAAATCGCACAGAACAGGAAGCTCATGGCGAGCCCCCCGAAAATTCCCCGCATGATCAAATCGGTTCTGTCTTTTTTGGCATAATGATAACCCAGCTTTTGCATGATACACTGGATAAAGATAAAACCGATGACACTGCGAAAGAACACGATTTCCCCGCTTCCCATGGTAGCGCTGAGCATCTTGGTAAAAATGTACATGACGCTGAACATGAAAGCGGAAAGGATAGCGTAGACGATTCCGATATTGAACAAAACTATCACCTGGATTACTTGAAGCCGGCATGCGAACATGCCGGCTTATAGTACATATTAAGCTTCTTTATTCTCTTGTTTTTTCTTAGCAAAACGGCTGCTGATGATGGGCCAGGCGATGGACATCACGATCAGCGCCATCAGGATGAGGCAGATCGGGCGCCCGAAATAATAGCCCACCATGTCGCCTCTGGACATAACTCTGGAAAGCATCAGACCTCTTTCCGCCGTACTGCCGAGAATCAGACCCAGGATCAGGGCCGGCGATGAAAAGTCGTACTTATCCATCAAAAAACCTAACAGCCCGAAAAAGATGGCTACGTACACATCGAACATGGAACCGTTGATGGCGTAGGAACCGATCAGGGATAAGGGAAGCACCACCGGCATCAGAATGGAGTTGGGGATCCGGGTTACGTTTACCACATACTTGGCAATGGCAAGCCCTACAAAGATCATCAGGATATTGGATAAAGCAAAACCGGCCAGAATGGAATAGGTTATGTCCGCCTGATCGGTAAACAGCTTGCTGCCCGGAACCAAGCCGTGGATCAGCATGCCGCCCAGAATGATCGCCGCCACCGGGCTGCCCGGTATGGACAGCGTCATCAGGGGGATCATGGCGCCGCCGGTAACCGCATTATTACCGGCTTCGCAGGCTGCCAGCCCTTCCAGCGAGCCGTTGCCGAATTCTTCCTGATGTTTGGAACGCTTCTTGGCCTGGTCATAGGCGATCCAGGAACCGATGTTGCCGCCGGCGCCGGGTAAGATACCTACGATGATTCCCACTACGGAAGAAACGATCCAGTTCACAAGGTAACGGGGAACTTCGCTGAGCGTCGGTAACATTTTGGTCCCCAGCGTCGCGTTGTGCCGTTCCAGTAACGACTTATTGGCATTTTTATAATCTTCGCAGTTACTGAGCACAACCGATATGGTAAACAAACCGATCAGGGCAGGAACCATCTGGAGCCCGCTCATCAGGTTATCAGAGCCGAAGGTATACCGGTGGACGCCGGTAATGTTATCCACGCCGATGGTCGCCAGCAAAAGGCCTACCGCGCCCATCAGCAAGCCCTTGGTCATGGACTTGCCGGCCAGGCTGCCGATAACGGTCAGACCGAAAATCGAAATAAGAAAGCTTTCCGGCTCACTGAACTTTAAGCTGATCATCGCCAGAGGCGGCGCAATCAGCAAAAGCGCCACGGCGCTGATGAAACCGCCGATACCGGAAGAAAGCATCGACATGCCCACCGCTTCCAGGCCGCGCCCTTTTTTAGTCAGGGGATACCCTTCCATGGCAGTCGCCGCATTGGCAGGCGTACCGGGCGTATGCAGGAGGATGGCCGAAATGGAACCGCCTGTCATGGCCGATGTATAAATCGCCATCAGCATGACCAGCGCTGCAATCGGAGACATGGAATAGGTAACCGGCAGAAGCAGGGCGATTGCCATAGCGCCGCTCAGCCCCGGCATCGCACCCACGACCATGCCGCCGACAACACCGACGACAAGCCCTATCAGGACATTCGTTGACATCAAATTGCTTAATACTGTTTCAAACAAAGCAGCTGCCTCCTTTCTTTGTTTACGGCATCTGTAATTCCAGTTGCATGACAAACAGGACGTAAACAAACAAATTCAGTCCGGCAGTGACGCCTATCAAAGCCAGCCAGTTGCGCTGGCCCAACGCATACATGCTCAGAGGGCAAAAAATCGCAGTGGCGATAAAGAAGCCCGCATGTGCCATCAACACCGCATAAAGGGTAATGGCAGCCAATGTCAGGACCGGCGCTATCGCTTTGGTAAAATCCGCTTCTTTAGCCTCGGTATTCTCCTTCATCTTTTTAAAGCCGTTAGCCATGACCAGCGCTGTAAAAATAACGATCAGAATGATAACAGCTTTTGGCCAAAGCGCGGCATCGGGGTTATCAAAGCCGGACGCCATATTATAACTGATGGCGGAGATGATGAGAAGGATAATACCTGCCACAATGTCCGCATTAATCGTTTTTAAATTCATAGAAGCCTCCCATGGGAAGAAAGACCAAGCTGCTGTCAGATAGTATTGGCAGCCTGGTCTTGCGTTAATCAGACTTGAATGAAGAGATTATTTTTTCTTCCATCCCAGAACGTCCATGAAGGATTTCATGGAAGCTTCCTGTTCTTTTGCATAAGAAGTGAACTTGGCCATATCCATGTAGTTCACCGGTTGGCCCAGGGATTCCATCTTCTTAACAAATTCAGGATTGTTGATGCACTTGTTCATTGCCTGGTTCCATCTGTCAACGACAGCCTTGTCGGTACCGGCTTTCAGGGCAAAGCCTCTGTCGGACGGGGAAAGGATGCTCTTGTCTTTCATTAATTCGTTAAAGGTAGGAACATTCGGTAAGAGAGAGGAACGTTTGTCGGCGAATACGCACAATACTTTCAGCTCGCCGGATTTGTAAGCCTGCAGGATGTTGCCGATGGAACCCCAGCCCACATCCAGGTGACGGCCTAACAGGGAAGAATGAACATCCGCCCAGCCTGCCTGATGAACGTGTTTGATCTTCAGGCCGAGTTTTCTTTCCATATCGATGGCAACCAGATGCTGGTTGGAGCCAAGTCCTGCGTCGCCGGAGAGCAGTTCGTTGGCTTTGCCGTATTCTACAAAGCTCTGCAGATCTTTGAAACGGTCGTCTTTGCCGTTAACTACCAGGCAGCCCCAGTCGCTGATCTCATTGGCCAGGAAAATGAAGCTGTCCAGGTTTTCTTTTCTGTTCTGCTTCGGATCCAGGTAGGAATATACGGAAGGAACGTTCATCTGGGCAATGGTGTAGCCGTCAGCCGGAGCTTTCAGCAGTTCGCCCCAGGCGATCCAGCCGTTGGCGCCGGTGGTGTTGACAACCGTAATTTTAACGCCCAGGTCTTTTTCGAGATACGGGGTCAGGTTACGGATCGCGATATCCGCAGCGCCGCCTGCCTTCCAGGGGCAGATCATCTTAATGCCGTGGCTTGGGAATTTGGCATCAGCCTTTTTCGCGTCGCCGCCGGATTTGCCGCCGCCGCAAGCTGTCAGTACCAGTGTCATAACAATCGTCAATAATGCTACTAATAGTTTTTTCATGATTTCCCTTCTTTCATTTAACCTTTTTTACGTAAACCGAATACTGTGCATTTAAACACAAAATCATCAATGGTGCGAACAAAATAGGATTCCGCCGTCTGGTTTGACTTATCCCCTTCAAAAGAGTGTGTTGCAATCAAATGAACTATCTTGTCCGGAAGACCGGTCTCCGCCGCCATGATAGCGCCTGCCAGCGGATGCCGCATCAGAAACGAATTATCGCTGTGGGCAACCTTGCCGTCTTTCAGGGCAAATTCAGTGAATTTCCCTAAATCGTGCAGTAGCGCCCCGCTTACCACGATATCCCGTTCAAACACCACACCGTTCGCCTTGTAGAATTTCTCCAGCAGATCAAACTGCGCCATGCAGGCCTGCGTCACCTTGCGGATATGTTCCACCAGGTTGCAGGAACAGTCCCAGTTCAGGGTTACCGGAGCCATGGCGATGTTTTCCGCATTCCAGCCGCCGCGGTCAAAGGCCAGCAGGAACGCGTCAACGCTCAATTCTCGCAACGCCCGGTCCTTGATCTCGTTCAGTTCGGGAAACAATTGCAACATTTCATCTCTGGTCAAAGACTCTCCTCCTTTCATAGATTCTGTTTTTATATTTATAAACTGAATATCCAAACCGAAAACCTGTTGTCACTGTTTTACCAGGAACTTTTTGTTTACGACAAACTGCGGTTCTTCACCCTTCGCAAACCGTTTGATATCATCCGCCAGCATGGGCATGATGGCTTCTCCGATGTCCGCAGTACCGCCTCCCACGTGGGGTGTAACTATGATGTTGGGATTGGTCAGCAGCTCATCACCCACAGCCAGCGGTTCATTTTCTACTACATCCAATCCGGCTCCCGCCAGTTTCCCGGATTTTACGGCCATTGCCAATGCGTGGTCGTCCACGATGCCGCCCCGGGATGTATTGATGATAACCGCGCCGTCCTTCATGGCGGCGATCTCTTTTTCCCCGATCATGTGGAAGGTGGAATCCAGTAACGGCACATGCACGGTAATAACATCGCTTGTCCTGATCAATTCATCAAAGGGAACATACTGCATGCGGAACTCTTCTTCTTTTTCCGGGGAGAGACGGAAGGGATCGTAATACTGCACTTTGGCGCCGAAAGCCTGGACCTTCAGGGCCACCTGCCGCCCGATATTTCCCCCGCCTACAATACCGACGGTCTTATTATTCAGCGTGAAGGAACTGTTGATAAACAGGTTCTTGCTCCACTGGCCCTGTTCGAGGCTGGTAAAATGACATAGCAGTTTACGTTTCACCGCCAGCATCAGCAATACCGCCAGTTCGGATACCGCCGCCGCGTTCGCCCCGGGCGTATTGGTTACATAAATCCCTTTGGCTCCCGCTGCTTCAATGTCCACCGAATCGAACCCGGCTCCCCAGCGAAGAATCATCTTCAGGTTGGGATTCCGTTCGATGACCTCCTTCGGCGCTTTAAAAATCCGCAGGATCATGACTTCCGCATCTGTCATTTTGTCGTATTCCTGCTGGTCGCTGACCGCTTTTAAGCTGAATTCGTTTTCCGGAAGCAGCTCCCGCAGGCGTTCAAACGTGTGTGCCGGATACTGACCGGCCAAAGTTACTTTAATCACTGTGCAACTCCTTTGCTGTTTGTTACCGTGTGAGGTTATTTCAACGTTTCCGCAATCTTTTCCATCAAGGCTTCATCCGGGTTCTTTTTATTCTGCGCAGATACTTCGGTGATCAGCTGGAACAGGTTGACATTTTTCGCTTTGGCAACGCCTTCGAATTTCTTTACAAAACTGGAATGGCAGCCGGATATTCCCAGGGTCAGGTCCAGCGGCGTAACCGGATTGTGGTAGTTAAATTTCTCCATGGCAGGCTGTAGCCTGGTCTCGATGAACTCCAGCAGGCCATACAAATCTACATATTTCATTTTGTTCTTGCGCTGCATAATGGCCACACAGATTTCCGTAGCCAGATTGCCGGCGCTGCGCGCCATCCCCATCAGGCCGCAGTCTAAAATCGCAGCCCCGTTTTCATAGGCTGCCACAGCGTTCGCGGCAGACAAACCCAGGTTGTTGTGGCAATGGAAGGCCACTGGGATGGAAACCGCTTTCACCAGCTTTTCCGTATATTCTTTCACTTCATCCGGCAGCATCGTCCCCGCGGAATCCATGATGGTGATCTGCGCCAGTCCCGCAGCTTCCAGCTTTTTCCCTTCTTCCGCAAGGGCATCGGCGGAAAGCAGGTAAGCCTTCATGGCAGAATAAAACGGGTACAGACCTGCAGCCCTGATATCACGGACCGCCGGCACCGCAATATCGGCATCCCCTGCGTCGGCGCCGACACGTAAAAACGAGAGCCCTTTTTCTTTTGCGATGTCTACATTCTTCTGTCTGTAACGTTTGGCATTCAGGAACATGCCCAGCAGCGAGCCGCGGTCCAGGTACTTTTGGGCAATGTCAAGATAGGTCTCATCTGTTTCGGCTGCGGTAAACCCTGCCACCTCATAGGCTCCGATTCCGCCGGCATTGCCAAATTCAATGATAGGCACATGATTGGCAGTGAGACCATCCAGCATCATATCTGTCAGTTCTGCGTTAAACCCCTTGCCGACAACGTTGGCGCCGTCACGCAAAGTGCAATCCATCAATGTTACATCTCCGTTTGGTACAGTAATTTCTTTCACAAAGCACCTCCTGACTTCAGGCAATCAAGATCCTGACTTGCAAAATCGAGACGTATTATGTACGTCTTTTTGTTATTTTCATCCTATCACAGCAGACATTCCCGGTCTAACAGTAAAATATTTGGTTTTTAACAACAAAAAAGTTGTTGCGAATTTTCCTTTTCAAAATTTTTATGTTATATTAATATTACAGACATAATTGGATGTAAGGAGGTCCATGATGAATTTACAGCAGCTCGAATATTTCCTGGTTACGGCTGAAGAGATGAATTTTACCCGTGCAGCAGAACGGCTTTACATCAGCCAGCAGGCATTAAGCGGCGTCATCAAACGTCTGGAAGAAGAATACGATATCATCCTGTTTAAAAGAAAACCGGCCCTGCATTTAACGCTGGCCGGTGAAAATATGGCGTTTTACGGGCGCCAGATATTAGAGACAGAAAAAAAGATGAAAGATTCTTTTGCCAATCTCCGGCAAAATTACCAGGGGACTGTCAGGCTTGGCATTTCCCGGTTACGAAGCCGGATTTTCTTCCCCACAATCTGGCAGAAATATCATCCTACACATCCAAACGTCCGCATAGAATTGGTTGACGGCAACAGTTTAATACTAAATGAGCTGCTGCTGGAGAATAAAATTGATTTGTATCTGGGCGTCAATGTTCCTAATCATGCAGAACTGAAAAAGACCGATCTTGTTCAGGAATCGATCTATTGCTGCTTTACCGAAAAACTCCTTCAATCCTATTATCCTGATAACTATAAAGAACTGCTTGCCTCGTTCCGGAAGAACGGAGTGGACCTGCTGTCAATTATTAAAGTCCCGTTTATCACTTTGCGCCACGGAAATCAGCTCCGTTCTTCGCTGGATCAGTTTTTCGCCAAAAATGAAAAACCTTTCTACATCCTCGAATGCAACCAGCAAATTCTTCATTATAATTTAGCAGAAAAAAGCGCCGGCGCCAGTCTGCTTTCCCCTGCTGCTTTGTATGATAACCAGCAGTCTCATCTGGCTGTCAGGGAAGGTTTTCACATTCTCCCGGTTTGTAACCCTATCCCCAAAAATACCCTGAGCCTTGTCAGCAGAAAGAATTACTCCCAGCCTAACTACTTAATTGATTTGCAAAATACAATCCGCACTGTTTTTGGTGAGTATGCTGATTTTATTGGAAAGAAAATAAAAAACTGACAAATTAAAAGAAAGCCTGCCGCGCTGCACATACGCCCGGTCTTTCTATTAATGCCTGCTTTCGCCACATCCGGCCGGCCATAGCCGGGATTGTCGCTGATTAATGAAAAAATGCCTGAATCGCTTTTACCTCATTGGTTTTTGTCAATGTCAGCTGCAAGAGGATTTTCGCTTTTTGCGGGTTCAGGGAGCCGCCGGCGATAAAGCCGTTCTTCTCTGTCATTTCTTTCGGCAGGACCACAATGCCCCCGCTGCAACGGGTCGCAATCACCACCGGCACACCGGAAACAACAGCTTCCTGTAACACGCTCGCCAGCTTTTCCGGCACGCTGCCGTTGCCGCAGGCTGCATAAACCAAGCCTTTAGCCCCATCCTGCAAGGCTGCTTTCACAAACAAAGCGTCATCGCCGCCCACGTAACCGTAGATGATCCTTACTTTGGGCAGGCGCGTAAGATTTTCTGTGGGAAAGTACAATTTGGTTGCGGAAAAAGCATGTTTTACATTGCCCGTTGGTTCTGAATCACTGCATGTGTTCCCGCATTCCGTTTGTGCAACGCTGTAGTTTTGCCAGAAAATCTTCTCATTTACAATAACACCCGCAGGCCCGCTTCCAATAGACCGGAACGCCTGCAATGTATTGGCGCTGGCCTTTGTTACTTTTTCTGCCGCATCAATCTGTCCGTTCATCACCACCAGAACACCGCGCCCTTGCGCGCCGGGATCTGCCGCCACCCGCACAGCCTGCCACAGATTCATGGGGCCGTCCGCACTGATGGCCGTCGCGGGACGCATAGCGCCGGTCAGCACAACAGGTTTTTCCGTCTGCAGCGCCAGCTGCAGGAACCAGGCCGTCTCCTCCATGGTATCCGTACCGTGGGTGATGACAATGCCGTCCACATTGTTCCGGGCCGCTTCTTTTACCACATGCCGCGCCAACTGCAGCCAGATGTCCTCCTGCATATCCTTGCTGTCGATATTGCAAAGCTGTTCGCCGGAAAGGTTCGCCAGCTTATCCAGACCCGGAACGGAAGCCATCAGCTGTTCTACTGTCAGCTCCCCGGCCCTGTAGCCTACAGTCGCTGATGCCGAATCCGCCTGTCCTGCGATGGTGCCGCCTGTTGCGATTATATAAATATTCGGTTTTTGTGCCATAGCAATTCTTCCCCTCTATTTCAATATTCCCGACCGGAAACTTTATGATGGCTCCGGCTTACAGGCCAGCGCCGTTTCAATAAAAGAATCCAGCAGGCTCCAGCGATGCGGTTCCCTGCGGCAGCCAAAGGATATGGTGAATTTTACCGGGTCTGCAAAACGAAACAATTCCATTTCCGCAAACCTGCTCCGGTCCAGGGTTTTCCCTGCCAGGGTTTCGGAACAGATCATGGCGCCCGCCCCTTCCGCGCAAAGTTCCAGCAACGTTTCCATATTATCCGATTTTATCCGTATCCGCGGACTGAATCCGTTTTCGGCAAACAGGTCCCATGCAATCTGCCCCGCTATACTGTTTTTGTCGTTCAGCAGAAACGGACATTCCCTGAAGACGGCGGGGAAATCTGCCGTAATCCGCCGCGGGATGTCCTTCCGACAATATCCCTTGCCTGCTGTGATTTGCGCAAGAAGCTTTTGGGACATGAGCAGGACAAATTCTTCCTCATAATAGGGAATCAGTTCAATGCCGGGGACTGTTTTGGGAAAGCCGGCAATGACCAGATCAATTTCACCCCGCAGCAGTTTTTCCTGCAAAACCCGGTTGGAGGCTTCTGTCAGCGTAAACCGGACCAGCGGATACTGTTGCAGAAAACGGGTGATGACCCCGGGCAGCAAGATCTTTTCCCTGAGAGGCGCAGTGCCTATACGCAGTTCCCCTGCTTCATTCTGCGCGGCATCGTTCAATTCCTGCTGCAGGGCACGGACATCTTTCCGGATATCCTGCGCATAACGCAGAAACACTTTGCCCGCATAGGTCAGTTCCAGCGGTACGCGTCGAAGGAACAGCGGGCTTCCGGCCTCTTTTTCCAATACCGCGATATGCGCGCTCAGCGTCTGCTGCGTGATATGCAATTTTTCCGCTGCCCGGGTAAAATTGCGTTCCTGCGCCAACATGACAAAATAGTCCATACTCAAAAAGTTCATGGTAGTAATCCTGCGTCCGGTTACCGTATTAAGGAACCACTGATTAATTCGTCTGCACGCTCGCACAAACCCATGTAATCAGTGTTTCCTTAAAAACCGGATTTTTCTTTTGTATTATTACAGTAATTTCACTGTAATTAATACAAATTATAACAGTTTCTATTTTGTAATACAAGTATTTATAATAAGCGACAGGAGGATAAAACTATGACAAAACAGCAGCGGTTACAGTTACTGGCCGGTCCCGCCGCGTTTATGACGGTTCTTTTTTTATTGCAGCACAGTTTCGGATTCAAAGGAGCGGCAGCGATGGCCACAGCGGTCTGGATGGCGCTGTGGTGGATACTGCGTCCGGTTTCGATAGCCGTTACTTCGTTGCTTCCTATCGTAATCAACGCCTTTTTCGGGCTGATTCCCAACACGCAGGTCATCAGCCAGTATTTTTCGGAAATCTGTGTATTGCTGCTGGGTTCCGACCTGATCTGCATGACCTGGTCTTCTACCGGGTTAGACAAGCGAATCTCCGTAAAAGCGCTGAGCTACATCGGGACTTCCATGAAACAGCAGGTTTTTGTATGGCTGGGGGCCTCTGCCCTTTTATCGGTATTTCTGCCTAACGTGGTGGTTGCGGAGATTTTCTGCCCCATCGCGGCGGCCATGCTCAAATACACAGGGGAAAAGGATCTTTCGCAAAGTCTCCTGGCGGCCCCGATCCTGTTGGCTATCGGCTGGGGCAGCGGAATCGGCGGGTTCGGCTCTCCCATCGGAGGCAGCGCGAACCTGGTGGCCATCAGTTATCTCGAAAACATGCTGGGGCACGAATTTATGTACGTGGACTGGATCGTGCGCTTCGTTCCCATCCTGGTGATCGTTTTTCTTCTGAATCTGCTGTTCCTCTGGCATCTGCCCATGCCCGTAACGGAACTGAAAGGCTCCAAAGCTTATTTTAAAAATGTATATGCCTCTTTCGGCCCCATGCGCAGAGGGGAACAGATCGGGCTGACGGTCTTTGTCCTGGCCACTGCCCTGGCTTTTTTACGCCCCCTGTTTGCGGGCAGTCTTCCCGGCATGAAACCAGCTTACTGCTTTTTGCTGCTGGGCATGCTGATGTTTGTTCTGTATGATGAGAACGGCAATGTCATGCTGCGCTGGGATTACGCGGAAAGCCACGCCATGTGGGGCATGTATTTTCTGTTCGCCAGCGGGATCGCCTTAGGCAAAATACTGATACAGACCGGCGCGGTCAGAAAGCTGACTGCCGTGATTTCCGCACTCCCGATGGACGGCGGGTTTATCACTGTGCTGATCTTTGTCTCGTTCACCACCCTGATGGCGGAAATCTCCAGCAACACGGCGGCGGCTTCGGTTTCAATCCCGGTCGTTGCCAGCATCTGCCGTTCGGTCTCATTAAACCCGGTTCCCTATATCCTGATCACCATCATCGCCCAGAGCTGCGCGTATGTGTTGCCAGTATCCACACGGGCGATTCCCGTTTCTTTCGGTCTGAATGTGAGCGCACAGATACGGGAAGGCATAAAACTTACCTTACTGAACGTAGCGCTCACTGCCTGTATCGGCTATGCCTGCCTGCAGATTCCCTGGTTTGGAAAACTATAATCTTTTAAACGCATCTTTCATTCTCAAAGATAATGAACACCCTGCAGATCACGATTCTGCAGGGTGTTTTTGTACGAATTTTGGGCAGCACGTCAGTTCCGGTCTTCACTCATAAGCTGGCGGATAATCTCAATAGCATCATTCAGGTACTCCGCCACTTTCTTCTCTTCTACGCCGGCAATATAGGCCCGGCAGTGATTCATGGGTATCAGCACCACTTTGGCTTTGCCGGAGGAAATGGCCATGGCAATAGCGGGACTGATTTCCCCGTGCATGGCGTTGGCCATGATGATTCCGGCCGGCCCCACGATGATATCCGCTTCTTTTGCGTTGAATACCGCAGCGTTGTCTCCCGTTGCCGCAAAGGACGGCCCGCCTTTCATCATGTTTTCCGTGGCAGCGGAATTCGTACCCACTGCCCCTATCTCGGCTGCAGGGAAATTCTTCACCAGGAGCTCCACCAGTGAGCGCCCGATGCCTCCGCCCTGTCCGTCAATCACAACAATCCTCATGACACACGTCCCCTCTCCCAAACTGACTACAAAAGTTCATTATTATTAAAGAAACCCAGTATGATTATAACATACTGGGAGAGGGAAAATCATCTTTTCCGCTATATTATATTCGCAGCCAGTCTCTACTTCTTTGCAAACACACCGAAGAAGGGTGCCGGAGCGTAAAACCTGTCCTTTTTTGAGTACAGGCGCTGTCTACAGCAGAAAATACAGACCTTTACTGTCCCGGCTATTTCGTTAGAAAACCGCCTCCACAAGACGCTTCGCGTATTCAGATTTCGGATGCAGGATTACCTCATCCGGACGTCCCTGCTCCACAATCTTTCCGTCATAGAGAACGATAACATTATCGCAAAACTGCTGGACTAATGCAAGATTGTGGCAGATAAAAAGATACGAAAGATGATTCTTCTGCTGCAGCATTTGCAGCAATTCCATGATCTGCTTTTGCACAGTCACATCAAGCGCAGAAGTTGCCTCATCAAATATGAGGATCTTCGGGTCACACATCAGGGCCCTGGCAATCGCAGCGCGCTGGCACTGCCCGCCGGAGACCTGATGCGGGTAACGTTCCAGAAAATCACCGGGCAACCCGCATTGTTCCAGCAGGCTGCGGGCCATTGCCTCGCGCTCCGCCTTCGGCACGCCCTGGTTCCGCAAACTCTCGCAGATGCCGTCGCCCAGCGTCCTGCGGGGATCAAAAGAGCCTTTCGGCGATTGAAAAACCATCTGGATCTTGGCATAGACAGGAATCATCTGCCGCCCGTTCAACCAGGTAATATCCTGCCCGTCGATTTCAATTTTTCCGGCCGTTGCGTCAATCTGCCGTGTAATTAGTTTGGCAATGGTGGACTTGCCGGAACCGGATTCTCCTACGATGCCGAGAATCTCACCCGGCATGACCGCAAAACTCACATGATCCACGGCGAAGAATTCGTTCTTTCCGGCACGGGAAAAGGATTTGGAAAGGTCTGTGACCTTCAGGACCGGCTCCATTTACACCCTCCCCTTCCTCAATCTCGGAACCGCGCTGAGCAGTTTCTTTGTATAGTCGTTCCGGGGATTTTCCAGAACTTCTTTTGCGGCACCGTATTCCATCACATTGCCGTTTTGCAGCACAAGAATACTGTCCGCCATGACGGAGACAACGCCGATATCATGCGTCACAATGATCATCGCAGTACCGAATACATCCCTGACACGCAGCATTTCCTCCACCACCTGCCGCTGCACGGCTACATCAAGAGCTGAGGTGGGTTCATCTGCCAGAAGGATCACAGGATTCATGAGCATAGCTATGGCAATGCCCGCACGCTGGTTCATGCCGCCGGAAAGTTCAAAGGGATAACTGTTCCAGACCCGTTCGCCGTCTTTAAATTTCAGCTTGTCGAAAAGATCCATGGCTGCCGCTTTTGCCGCCGGGACGTCTGTCTCGCGATGGGCTGCCATACTCTCCACAATCTGCTCGCCGATGGTGCGGATGGGGCTCAGGGAAGCACCGCAATCCTGGAATATCATGCCGATCTTTTCTCCGCAGATTTGCCGCATCTCCCTGTCAGACAGATCCGGCAGGTTTTTCCCCTCAAACCAGATATCGCCCCTGGTGACCATGCCGGAACTGCCAAGTAATCCCATCGCAGCCCTGATCAGCGTTGATTTTCCTGAACCTGATTCGCCCACCAGACCGAGAATCTCGCCCGGATGCAGCTGAAACGTCACATCATGAACCACTGCGTTCCCGTTAAAGGAAATCTCCACATGTTGATAATCTAATAATACTGCCATAGCACGGCCTCGTTAACAATACGGCAATTAATTGATGTCAAGATCCTTCGTCATTTCGTAGAAGTCACAGGTATGCGCCGTGAGGCCGCTGACCTTGGACTGCATGATCATGCTCATGCGCAGGAAAGAGCAGAAGATGTAGGAATTGTCATCCAAAAGCTCCTGCTGCATCTGAACCGCAATCCTGGCGCGCTCAGCCGGATCAAACGTACCGCGCAGCTGCACGGCCAGCTTCTCAAGCCTGTCGCTGTGGTGACCGCCGGAGTTCTTGACAGAGGAATCCAGGCAATAGGTATCAAAGAAGTTCTGGGGATCGCCCAGACCGGCGTTCACGTTGGCGCTGACCCAGATATCCCAGGCTTTGGGATCCTTACGGACCTTGTTGTGGTTTTTCGTGTTATTGATCTGTACATCGATGCCGATATCCTTGAGCGTGGCCTGCGCAGACTCGGCCAGCAGCGGCAGCTCCTGACGGGACGGGTAGGTCAGCCAGCGGATGCTCAGCTTCACTCCGTTTTTCTCGCGGATACCGTCGCCGTCCGTATCAACCCAGCCGGCATCCTGCAAAATCTTCTTTGCCTGTGCGGGATCATAGGAAACCGTCTTGACTCCCTTCCCGAAAGCAAAGCTGTCGGGGAAGGCGCCCGTCGCCGTGTAGCCGTAGCCTTTCAGCAGAACATCCACAAAGCCCTTCTTGTTGATGCCCATGGCAATCGCTTTGCGGACGGCAGGATCGCTCATGATTGCGTAGCCGGGGTTTTCTTTGTGGAAGTTCACCATGCCCCAGAAGCAGCGGCTGGTCTGGATACTGCTAAACTTGAATTTGTCGTTTTCAAAAAGAGGATAGCTGGCGTAAGCCATTCCATAGGCCGCGTTGATCTCGCCGGACTGGAGAGCCATCGCCAGCGTATCGCCGTTGGAAATGGTGCGGACGGTAACCTCGTCAACCTTAACTTTGCCATCCCAGTAATTGGCATTCTTCACCAGTTTTACATGATTGTCCGTTACTACTTCCGTAGCCACAAAAGGACCGGTGCCGACAACGCATCCGTTCTTGGGAATGCCGACTTCCATGTCGATGATGCAACCGTAAGCTTCAGAGAGATAGTTCATCAGAATAGGATTGGGCTCCGACGTGACGATAGTCAGTTTCTGCCCGTCCGCCTTCATGGATGCGATCTTCAGGTTGCCGGCCGCCCTCTCATGCACCTTGATCAGGTGCTCGAAACAGGCCTTGACAGCGGCAGCGTCACACTTTTTGCCATTGGAAAAGCGAACCGCGTCTTTGATTACGATTTCCCACGTGGTCTCATTCACATTGACAACGCTCTTCGCCAGCCAGGGCTGCAGCGTACCGTCGTCCGCGATCTTCATCAGTGTCTCACCCACCCCGTAACGGATGCAGGGCCATCCGGAGTACGCATAATGCGGGTCAATATTCGGCTCTTCGTTCTCCGCATTAAAGGTGGTGTCACCAAAGACAAAGGTTTTCTTTTTGCCGGAGTCGGCGGCCGGTTTTTTGGTATCGCCGCCGCAGCCGCTCAGAAGGCTTAACGCGAAGCAGAGTACCAGAAGGATTGCCAGGATTTTTTTCATGTTGTTTCCCCTTTCCTTTTTTATCTGTGGAACCACTGGTGAATCCGCCTGCGCGCCAGCCGGCACAAACTCATTTCATCAGTGTTTCCTATATAAAACATATCGATTGCAGTTTATTGACTGCCGGCGTTTTTCGGATCCAGATAATCACGAACCGTATCGCCCAGCAGATTGAAGGTCACGACGGTCAGGAAAATCGCGACGCCGGGAGACAGCACGAGCCATGGATATGTCTGTAACATGCTTCTGCCGCCGCTCATCATGTTGCCCCACTCAGCCATAGGCGGCTGCGCGCCAAGTCCGAGGAAGCTCAGTCCGGCCAGTTCCATCATCATCGTCCCGATATCCAGCATGGCCGTAACCAGGATCGGGCCAAGGATGTTCGGCAAAATGTGCCGCAGGATCATCTGGGCAGAAGTGTCACCGGCGAGCCTTGCCGCCGCTATAAAGTCACTGTTCTTCAGGGCCAGCGTCTGGCCGCGGGCAACACGGGCATACTTGGGCCAGCTGATGACAGCCAGCGCAATGACCGCATTACTGATTCCGCCCCCAAGCAGCGCCGCGATCGCCAACGCAAAGACCAGGCCGGGAAACGCCAGGCAGACATCCGAAACGCGCATCACAACAGAGTCAGTCCTGCCGCCAAAATAACCGCAGAGCGTTCCGGCTGCGGTTCCGAATACGGAGATGACGCCAACGAGTATCAGGGTGGAGAAAACACTGGCCTGCGCACCTACAATGACGCGGGAAAAAACATCCCGGCCGTATTGGTCTGTTCCCATCCAGTGAGCTGCTGAGGGAGGCTGTCTGGACAGGCTGAGATTCTGCGCGTAAGGAGCATAGGGGACAATCTTGTCCGCAAAGAAGGAAACGAGCAGCAGGATCACTACAAGAATCAGGAAAATAAACAAACGTTCCCTGATCCTGTTCTTTTTTACTTTTTGAACGCGAATCGTGATCGGACTGTTCATTGCTCTGTTCCTCCCAGCCGGATCCGCGGATCAAGATACCGGTAGCTTACGTCTGTGATCAGGTTTACCAGCACGTAAATGATTGCCATCCACATGACGTAAGCCTGAATGATGGGATAGTCGCGCATATTGATGGCATCCACGGCCATCTTGCCGACGCCGTCCCACATGAAGATGGACTCTACGATGGCAGTCCCGCCCAGCAGGGAACCGATGGAGAGCGTCAGCAGCGTGATGATCGTTACGAGAGAAGCCTTCATCACGCTTTTCATCATGTTCGTGGAGAACTTCACGCCTCGGGCTTTGGCGCCCAGCACGTAGTCCTTGCTGAGTTCATCCAAAACTGTGGCGCGAACCTGACGCAGATATTTGGCCGACATAGCGATTGCCAGCGTAAGGGACGGGAGCGCCACGCTTTGCAAACTTACGCCCCTGGAAATAACCGGGAACCAGTTCAGCCGGATAGCGAAAAAATACATCAGGAGCAGGGATACAAAAAAATTGGGCAGGGAATTGCCGATGAAGCTGGCCGTGCGGATCACGTAGTCGGCCGCCTTGTTCTGGTTGACAGCCGACCAGATCCCAAGGGGAATCGATACAATCACAGTCAGCAAAATGGAAACGGCGGCCAGCAGCAACGTGGCAGGCAGTTTGGATACAAAAGTCGAAAAGACCGGCTTATTGGAGACATAGGAAGTTCCCATATCTCCCCGGAGCAGATTCCCAAGCCACGTAACATACTGGACGATAAAAGGCTTGTCCAGGCCCAGTTCCTCCCTGGCTGCGTCGATCATCTCCTGTGAGACCGTACCGCTGGTATTTTCCATTTTCTGTTCAACCACATCGCTGCCCGCCAGTCGCATCATCCCGAAAGACAGGAAGGTAATTGCAAACAGGATTGGAATCAGCTGCAGCAGTCGTTTGACAGCGTAGTGTTTCATAATCAGTCCTCTTTCAATTTCTTTTTATGAAAGTTGCATTTTCTCTGACTTCAGTCACATGAAAAATCTGTAAGCGCCATGTCGAAACGGTCATCCCAACTCTCTCCCATTCCAATGATACCGCTATTCTCAGCAGTCTCTACTTCTTCGCAAACACGCCGAAGAAGGGCGCCGGGGCGTAAAACTTGTCCTTTTTCTGGTACAGGCGCTGTCCGACCGTAGTATCAGCAGTGCAGGAACGCGCCCCCAGCTTCAGTAAAACGTCAATATCCCAGCGGGGACGGTCATATGCGCTGATATCCAGCATGTGGTAGATCCGGTGGCACTGTTCCACCAGTTCTTTCGTCACGTCTTTATGGGCAAAGACCGCTTCTTTTTCATAGTCTTCGTGATGATACTTCCCGTACTCCGCATCGTAATTCAGCAGCAGACCGTCTCTTTTCAGTACCCGCAGCCACTCCGCGTAAGCCTGTTCCGGGTGGGGCAGGTTCCATGTCACGTTGCGGGACACCACTATGTCAAAAGTTTCATCGGTAAAGGCCAGGCTTTCCGCATCCATCACAAAAAAACGTGCGGGAGATTGTTCTTCTTTCGCCAACAGGATGGCTTCCTGTACCATAGATTCCGTCAGATCGATCCCCGTCACTTCATGGCCTTTTTCTGTCAGCAAAATAGAGAAAAAACCGGCGCCGCAGCCGATGTCCAGAATCTTCAGCGGTTTTTGGGTTGGAAGGTAGCGGCAGATCTCGTCCTGCCACTGCTTCATCTTTTCGCTGCGCAGTTCCTCCCTGCGCAATTCTTTAAACTTTGGCGCGCGTTTCGTCCAGTAATCTGTGATGAATTCTTTGGCGTTATGTTGATGGATGATAGTTGTTGCGTCTATTTTTGTCATATATATAACTCCCGCTTCCGTTTCTAAATAATAATGATAAAAAAAGCGCACACCTCTCTCTTTCAAGAGAAATGTACGCCTTCCTGACACACTTGATCAATCAATATAAGATGCTTATCCTGTACTTCTGTACAGCAGTCAGACAGCTTCAGCTATCTGTAAAATATTCTACCTGCTTTTCTGATTGATGTCAACATCCCTCATACAGGTTGTCACCTTACACCTTAGCACAAAAACAGCCGCGGGTAATTCCGCGGCTGCTGTTCTATTTTGCGTAACCGATTTCCTTCAGCCAGTGCTCCACCTCTGATTTGACAGTTTTCGGATCGTCCTGGGACAGACGGCCCGGCAGGCCCAGGCCTTTGTTCAGGACCGCAGCGCCTTTGGCGTGGTCCGGGATGCGGCTTTCCTTGCCGGTCATGTAGCTGCCCGCGCTGGTGCAGAACGGGATGATGGTCTTGCCGTTAAAGTCGTTGTTCTCCAAAAACGTGTAAACCGCCATGGGCAGGTCGCTCCACCAGATGGGATAGCCTAAAAACACGGTATCATAGTCTTTCAGATTGGCTGGCTTTTCCACGATTTCCGGGCGGGCGTTGTCCTGCTGTTCCTTTTTGGCAATGTCTGTTGTTTCGCGGTAGTCATGGGGATAGGGCTTCACCGTTTTGATTTCAAACTTGTCGCCGCCGGTGATCTCCGCGATGGCATCCGCTACAATCGCCGTATTGCCTTTGGTGATGACGCCCACGCCGTACTCTTCCCCCGTGCGGGAGAAATACGCTACCAGTATCTTTTTACCGCCAGCCGCCGGAGCCGGAGCTGCTTCCGCTTTTTTGGTCACCGCTTCGGTTTGTTTGGCAGCCGGAGCCGCTTCCTTTTTCTCCGCTTTTTTCTCACCGCCGCCGCAGCCTGTGAGCGTTAAAAGCATAAGAATCGCCGTCAGCATTAAAACAATCTTCTTCATTCCTGCAACCTCCCTGAAAATCAATACTTGTTTTGCGCGCAAAACATATAAGAAAAAAGAATATAAAGCGCTGTAAATAAAACAGCTTCCCTACACCACCCGTTTTTTCCATGCGCCGGAATAGTAGAACAGCATGCCTATCCACAAAGGCGTAAAGTTAGCAAGCGCATCCCCCATCCAGAAGCCCAGGTATTTCATGTCCAACACGATGCCGAACAATACGGACAGCCCCAGCCGCAGCACGATCCCGTCCACGATTGCCGTGACAAAATTTACCCGGGAATTGCCGCTACCGTTGATCAGCGCGTTGCTGCCGCTCCGGCCCGCACAGCTGAAAAACGCAAGGATCGCAATGGGAATGTACTCATAACCAATGGCAATGACGGATGGGTCATCGGTAAAAATGCCGTACACCTGGGCGGGGAAAAAGTAAATGATAACCGACGCAACGACCGCCACACAAAGCATGATGCGGTACACCGCAAACATAATCCGCCGCACACGGTCATACTGTTCCGCGCCGATGTTCTGCCCTACCATGGACGCCCCCGCCGTATTGAAGGAATTGGAAACAATGTTCACAGACATGTTAATCTTGTTGGCGATGCCCGCAAAGGCGGAAACCGCCACGCCGAAGGAATTAACCCAGGAGTTGACAAACATTTTGGAAAACTGCACCGCGGCGTTTTTGATGGCCATGGGCACGCCTAATTTCAAAAGCGAAACCAGCATTTCCTTTTGCGGATGAAAGAACAGCCCAGCCTGTATATGCAGATGATACCGTTGCCGGTTCTTCATCATGAACGCTGCGCACAGCAGAAAGCTGACGCCCTGGCTGATGATCGTCGCCAGCGCGGCGCCCTTGGCCCCCGTACCCATCTTCACCACG
Source organism: Acidaminococcaceae bacterium (assembly GCA_017554485.1). Classification (GTDB taxonomy): domain Bacteria; phylum Bacillota; class Negativicutes; order Acidaminococcales; family Acidaminococcaceae; genus Succiniclasticum. The sequence goes on from JAFZIG010000172.1 coordinate 30,543, forward strand.
AAAAGCAAATCCAGCAGGATATTCAGCACCGCGGCAAAGCTGATGAAATAAAAAGGATGCTTCGCGTCGCCCATGCCCCGCAGGATAGCGCTGACCGCGTTATAACCATAAATGAAAACGATGCCAACCATGGAAACGCCCGCATAGGCCAGCGCTTCCTCAAAGGATTCCGGCGGCGTGTGCATGATTTCCATGATCTCTTTGCGGAACACCAGACCCACAGTGCTGACGCAGACAGCAAAAACAAACAGCGTCGTCCCCATGGTGGCCACAAAACGGCTCAGCCTGTCGTGCTGCTTCGCCCCGATATACTGGGCGATCAGCACCTGCCCCGCGCTGGAAAAACCCATGGCGATAAAGGTCATGCAGTTCATGATGTCCCCGCCGACAGAGATGGCGGACAGGCCCACCTTGCCCAGGGTCTGCCCCACGATGATCATGTCCGCCATGTTGTAGACGATCTGCAGCAGGTGGGACAGGAACATGGGCATGGCAAAGGCAATCAGCTGCCGGTTTACGTTTCCTGTTGTAAAATCCGCGATCAGCGTCTTTTGGTTATGATACATGTGAAAGCCTATTTATCCAGGTCTATGATTTCATACAGGTCGTTGCCCATGCCCAGTTCTTTCATGTAAGTAAGCTGGCGCAGGCCGTGACGGCTTTCCATGCGCTCGATCAGGTCGTGGCCCTTTCCGTCGTGCAGGGCGTAGATCATATCCACAGAAGCCTGGTCCACTGCCAGAATATCTTTGGAAGCCAGGATGCCGATGTCCGGGGTGGTCACCGGCGCAGCCGATGTTCCTTCACAGTCACAGGACACGCTCATGTTCCGCAGCACATTGATGAACGTGATGTGCTTGCCGAAATGATCCACTGTTGCCTTGGTAGATTCCACCATGCGTTCCATGAATTCATCTTTCGTAACGCCCCACTGGGAGCCGCTGTTCCCGGAATGGATCATCTTCTTGCCGATGCGGCCGTCCGCCATGCCGATGGCCAGGTTCTTGTTGGAACCGCCGAAACCTCCCATGGTGTGTCCCTTAAAGTGGGTCAGCGTTACCAGAGAATCATACCGGGTGACGTGGCTGCCCATGGACATTTCCTTATAATACTTGCCGCCCTTCACCGGAAGCATGACCGTCCCCTCTTCGTCCAGAATGTCCACAGGTGCGAAGGTCCAGCCGTTCACTTTCAGGGTTTCCCGGTGGCTTTCCGTAGTGTAGCGGTCACCGTGGTAAAGGGTATTAGTCTCCACAATCGTCGCGCCGGGGATATCCTTCTCGATCAGTTCCTTCACCCAGGGACGAGGGATGATGTTAGGCCCGTTCTTTTCGCCGGTATGAACTTTGATCGCCACTTTGCCTGTAATGTCCTGATTCACTTTTTCATAAATCTTTTGCAGGCCCTTTGCACTCAAATCACGAGTGAAATATACAACAGATTTTTTCCCGGTGCGTTGCGCCACGGGAATATAATGGGAACCGTCCACATTGTAAACTGCCGCGGTCTTTTGTGTTTCCGCTTTTTTCTCCGGAGCGGGCTGCTGCACTGGCTGCTGCTTGGCCGTAGCGCCGCCGCATGCCGTTACCAGCGTCGCCATCAGTACTACCGGCAACCATTTTTTAAGAGATACTTTCATGTTGCTCCTCCCCTGATTTAATTCAGTCCGTTTTCCTTCAGCCAGGAATCGATCCGCCCGGTCATATTCACCAGCAGGCCGTCTTTAACCTGGGCCTTTGGCAATGTTTTCCGCAAATCCTCCACGCTTCCTTCAATGCCGCTGCCGCCGCTGGTGGCAAAAGGAAGGATGATCTTCCCGCTTAAATCCTGGGCTTCCACAAAGGTCTTCACCGGCATAGGCTCGATGTACCACCAGATGGGATAGCCCACTAAAATCACATCGTACTGTTTCAGGTCGGGCAGCGGCCCCGTCAGTTTAGGACGCAGGTTCTGCTCCCGTTCTTTCTTGCCGATTTCCGTCGTGGGCTTGTACTCTCTGGGGTACGGTTCTTCCTTTTTAATTTCAAACAAATCGCCGCCGGTCTTTTCGTGGATCAGCTTCGCCACCTCGCGGGTATTGCCGCCCCAGGAAAAATACGCCACCAGCACCTTTTTGCCGTTCTTACCCATGGGCTGCCCCAAAACGTTGGGCAGTGTTTGGCCCTCCGGCGAAGCGGTCCGGGACATTTTCGCCAGGCCGATCAGCGAGTCCGGCCCTTTAAAAGCCACAACCGCCAGCAGAATCAGCACAATAATCAAAGCTATGCGTTTCATACAATTTGTCTCCTTCACTACACAAAGTTAAGGCACGGAAAGGCAAAGAAGAAATTCATTGCCGGTCCGGCAACATCTTACCGGACGAAGTGCGTGCCGATCCATTCTTCTTTTTCGGGAAGCCCGTACTTTTCCTTGCCCAGGGCAATGCTCTGCATCAGGAAGGTCATGTTTCTTGCCAGGGTCCGCATAGTCTGCTTACCTTCTTCGTCCTGTTCCGCGTCACCGGGTTCCAGTCCGTGGATGTTGTTCCAGTACTGGCTGGAAACAACGGGCATATTGGCGATGGTAAAATATTTGTTAAGTTCATCAAAGGTAGCAGTACTGCCGGAACGGCGGCAGCAGACCACGCTGGCCCCCACCTTCATGGTCTTGTCAAAAGGCGTGCTGAAGAATAAACGGTCCAGGCAGGCGATCAGCGTCGCATTGGCAGATGCATAATAGACCGGGCTGGCCACAATAAGACCGTCCGCAGCTTCAAACTTCGGCGCCAGTTCGTTGACGATATCGGAAATCATACACTTTCCATGTTTATAACAGTAACCGCAGGCAATGCAGCCGCGGATCACTTCTTTTCCGATATGGACGATTTCCGTTTCCACGCCCTTTTCTTCAAACACTTTCTGCAGTTCCCGCAGCGCAATGCTTGTGTTCCCCTTTGCGTGGGGACTTCCGTTCAGCATCAGCACTTTCAGTTTCTCAGCCATTTTAATCCCTCCGTTTTTTTGAATTTCTCTATATCTTTTTCATTTTGATCATCTGTTTTGAAATACATATTATATCACTTACATATTATATCACTTCATCTGTTTTTCCCAAAATGAAATAGCGCGGCCCACCCAGCCTTCCGCCACGGTGCCCGTGCCGATGCCGAAACCGTGATCCAGTCCGGGGAACACTTCGATCTCCGCGTTTGTCCCGTTGGCGCGTATCTGGTTAATGCGGGCCTGCATAACATAGTACGGCGCAATATGATCGCTTGTTCCCACACAGTTGTAAGTGGCAGGCTCCCTGCCCGTCACTTCGGAAAGTCCGGTATACTGCATAATCACCGCCGCGGGACGGGGATACGGTTTTTCACCGAAAGCCTGCGTTCCGTGAGAACCCAGCCAGGCTGCCAGCCGCGCCCCGGCGGAACCGCCCCACAGGGAATAGTCTGCGGTATCAACCTGCAGTTCTTTGGCATGGGTGTGGATAAAGGCGATCGCCCGCGCCAGGTCCTCCGGTCCCGTCCGGTAACCGGCCCGGTAAATCAGCGCAAAAGCGTTGTATCCTTTTTTCGAAATCTCTAATGCGTGAGGGAAGCTGTCATGCATGGAACCTACAAAGACCATGCCGCCTCCGGAATTGCAAATCGCAAACTTTGCTCCCGGTTTTCCTTTAAAGAAGAAGAGTCCCGCATCCTTCTTCGACGAGTCCGCCGCCTTTTCTTCCGGCGTGTAAATATCATAAAAGATGACATCCCCGGCATCCGCGTGCTGTTTGAAATAATTACAGATTTCCACCGTTTTTTCCGGACGGATCCCCGTGTACCAGGTCAGGGACAGGTTGCCCAGAGTGCTTCCGCTGTAGTAACCCGGATTGACCGGGAAAATCAACCTGCTGTAATTTCCGAATCCGGGATAACGGATCACGTCCTGTATGGGTGTGCTCACTGTAAACTTTTCACTGCTGCTCGCCTGCTTGTTTGTTGCTGCCATTTCTCTATTTACAGCTCCTGTCTCATCGCCGGCTTTGACCGCAGATGCTGATGCATTACTCTGTGAAGATTGTGCCGGACCGGTTGTGGCGGCGCTGCATCCGCACAACCCGAACACCATGCCGCAGACTGCTACGGTCACGATTTTCTTTTTGTTTTCTTTCAATAAATGCTGCAAAGCTTTAATTATTGTTGCCTTCATGCCGTTCTCCTGTTATGTTCAGGCTTTTGGCGTTGGGAGTTGTCTTTGTTTGACATGCTGTAAAAACAAAACAATTCTAAACACTATTTATCCAGCTTCTGTTCCTTCAGCCACTTATCAAGCAAATCCGCCAAAAGATTACCTCCGCTTTCAAAACGCTGCGGCGAAGATTGCGCGGATGTCTTCCCGGGTCAGCTTGCGGTAGCTGCCCGGCGATAAGAAGCAGGTATCGGCGATTTCCTCCGCCTGCTTTTTGTCTGTTACGCCCAATTCCCATAATGTGGTGGGCAACCCGATTTCTTTAATGAAATCTGCCAGCGCTTCCACACCGGCCAGCGCCACTTCTTCCTCTGTCTTCCCTGACAGGTCGATGCCCCACACTTCCGTGGCAAAGCGCACAAACTTCGGCAGCCCGTCTTTGTAAATGTGCCGGTAATAGGGCGGATGCAGCACCGCCAGGCCGCAGCCGTGGTTGCAGTCTGTATAAGCGCCCACCTGGTGTTCCATCAGATGGCACTCGAAATCCGTCTTCTTCCCTAATTTCAGGATGCGGTTCTCCGCCATGGTGGAAGCCCACACCAGATTGCTGCGGGCCGTGTAATCTTCCGGATTCCCGATGGCTTTCCGCAGGTTGCGGATCACGCTGCGCATGAGGGCTTCGTTGATTTCATCGGACACATTGTCTTCGTTGGGCAGACTGAAGTAAATCTCCATCATGTGGGACAGGGAATCGAAACTGCCGGAAACCATCTGCCTTTTCGGCACACTGTATGTGTACAGGGGATCCAGCAGCGCGAACTGCGCGTTCAACGCCGGGTAATCACGTCCGGTTTTGATTTTCAACAGTTCGTGGGTGATCACCGCGCCGCCATTCATCTCGCTGCCCGTTCCCGTCACCGTCATGATAATTCCTAAAGGAACCGGCTTCACTGTAACCGTTCCTGCTTTCATCCAGAAGTCTTCCCAAATATCGCCGTCATACACGGCAGCCAGGGACACCGCCTTGCAGCAGTCCATGACAGAGCCGCCGCCAACGGCCAATATTAAATCGATTTTGTTTTCGCGAGCCAGCTTCGCCCCCTCCATCACTTTCGCGTACGTGGGGTTAGGCATGATGCCGGAAAACTCCGTAACGTTTTTCCCTGCCGCTTTTAAAATGCCGGTGACCTCTTCGTAAATGCCGTTGCGTTTGATGGAGCCGCCGCCGTAAGCCAGCAGCACATTATCGTCATATCCTTGCAAAATTTCCGGAAGGTACTGGCTCACGCATTTTTTACCAAAATACGCTTTTGTCAAATTTTCAAAAACAAAGTTCTCCATAGTTATCCTCTCTTTGTTGCATTCTCTCACAGGTTTTGCATGACTCTTCTTTTAATTGCGCAAAACGTTTCTCCGTTTCGCAAACACTCGCATCGCATTACTATCGCATTACTTAAACTTACAAAACATTTAACGCGTTTCTTGTCTTAATTGTAAAAGCAAACAGTAAAAAAGTACAATGCCAATTGCGGAATGTGTTATAATTAAAACGCATAGTGAATTGGCATTGTAAAATTGCGATGTTTTCAAGTTTTACGAGGTAAAAATTATGGTAGAACTGACTCAACTGCAGCACCTGGCCGCGTTCCAGAAACACGGAACCTTATCCCAGGCAGCCGAAGCGCTGCATATTTCCCAGCCTGCTTTAAGCCGTTCCATGCAGAAGCTGGAAGAAGAGCTTCAGGTTCCCCTCTTTGAACGGCAGAAGAACAAAATCCGGCTGAACCATAACGGTCAGCTGGCAGTGGAGCACGCCCGGCGCATACTGGAAAGCGTGCAGGATATGGCCGAGCAGGTACAGGCCGCCGACCGCCGCAGCCGCACTATTTCGCTCGGCAGCTGCGTACCCGCGCCCACCTGGGCAGCAGGACCCGCGTTATCCAACCTGTATCCGGGCATGACCATTTCATCGGAGATACAGGATATCCCCAAACTGCTGGAAGGGCTTCGCAGCGGACTGTATCAGATTATTGTGCTTCCTTATGATCCCGAAGACAGCGAACTGTATTGCCAGGCCGCCAACCGGGAAACACTTTACCTGACGCTGCCTCCCAGTCATCCCTTTGCCAAAAAAGCGGATACCGGCATGTATCTGGAAGAACTGGACGGAGAAACCGTGCTGCTCTATTCCACCATCGGTTTCTGGCATTCCATCCACGTGAAACTGATGCCCCACTCCCGTTTCCTGATCCAGCATGACCGGGCCACCTTCACCGAGCTGGTCAATACCACCATGCTTCCCTCTTTTATGACAAACGAGTCCATCCGTTACTTTGGCAAGAAAAACGACCGGGTGCTGGTTCCGCTGTTAAATCCGGAGACCACCATCCGATTCCACTACATTTGTAAAAAATCAGACTACCCAAGGCTGAAAGCGTTCTTTGAACAGCTTCCGGGGAAAGAGTAGTCCTTGTTTTGGTCATTCCGATGACCAGTAAAAAATCGCAAACTCAATTGTGGAGCAGGTTTTCAAGCCTGCTCCTTTTAATATTCTTTATCAGAGAATCTTGTTATACTCGTTTTTCAATTCCTTTTTATCTTTGAAGTCATACCATTTTACGGTATGCGGTCCTAACGGGCTGACCGCAATGTGCCCGAATGTGCTGCCGGGAGCGGCGCCGTGCAGGTGCGTTTCACCCGGCGGGCAGAACGCCACATCGCCGGGACGCATGATCTGCAACTCGCCGTTTTGCATCTGGTGGATACCGATGCCGTCGGTAGCAATCAGGATCTGGCCTTCCCCGTGCATGTGCCATTTGTTGTAAACGCCCTTGGGGAAGGATACATAAACATAGTCAGGCGCGCCGGCTTCGTTGGGAGCCGTAAACACTTTTCCCAGATAAACAGGCTTAGTGAAATTAGGAGAATTGTATTTATCGGCTGCAAAAGAAAAGCCCTTGACAGGCAGCGCTTTCCGGGGCGCTTCCACAAACTGCAGATTTGCGTACTCCTCGTCCGAAACTTTGCCCTGGCGGTATTTCAATCCGGCAGGCGCCTTCCAGTTTTTATCATAAATGACGAGCTGCTGAAAGCGGGAATCCTTCGTGGCCCCATGCCAGTGGCTTACCCCGGCGGGAATCTGGACGGCATCCCCATTGCGGATGATGATGGCCGGCTGCCCGTCGATCTGCACGATGCCGGTTCCTTCCACTCCTACCACGACCATGCCGCCGTGCACATGCCAGCCGCTGCGGCTTCCGGGTTCAAAGGAAATGAGATTTGTCTGAGGAATGTTGTACGTTGTATCCAGATTGATCAGGTCAGTGCGGTACACGGTTCCGGTAAACCGGCTGGAGATATCTGTGCCCAGCGGATACTTGAAATCATTTGCGTTCTCCCTGGCAAATGCCAGTGAAGACACACACAATAAACCTAACGTCAACAATGCCGCTGCTTTCTTTTTCATTTTCATTCCCATTCCTTTCCGGTTTTACAAAACCATTCGCGTTTCCGAACATTATCATCTTTGTCATACTGAAAATACAACTAGCGTCTTCGTGCAATTTCAGCTGATTGGCTTTTTACACTTTTATTTTAAAAGAACATAACGAAAAAGTACAATGCCAATTGTGAAATGTGTTATAACAAAAACGCATAGTAAAATGGCATTGTACGTTTGAAATCATATTTAATGCATGGGATACAGGATACCGGAAA
>JAFZIG010000173.1 GCA_017554485.1 Acidaminococcaceae bacterium
GCCTTCGGTGCCCATACAGCCAAAAAAATGCGTATCCCCGGGGAAGACAGTAAGGGCGTTGAATCTGCCATCAGCCTCCTGCGTAATGTGGGATATGGCAACCCGCCTGACCTCACAGGAAAAAAAGTGGTCGTCGTGGGCGGCGGTAACGTTGCCATGGATGTGGCCCGTACTTCCGTACGTCTGGGCGCGGAAAAGGTTTATATTGCGTATCGCCGCAGCCGCGCCGAAATGCCTGCGTTAGATGAAGAAATTGAAGGCGCGATTGCAGAAGGTTGCGAACTGTTGCAACTGTATGCGCCGGATCACGTGGAAACAGACGAAAACGGCCATGTGAAAGCATTGGCCCTGCGCCCGCAGATTGCCGGTCCCATCGAAGGCGGGCGTCCCAAACCGTATGATGCGCCAGAACCCGTGCTGGAACTTTCCTGCGACCTGATCATCTCCGCCATCGGTCAGGATATTGAATGGCAAGGCTTCAGCCAGCAGGGCATTCCCGTCAAAAAAGGCGTTATCGATGCCAGGGCAGACGGCTCTGTTTCCGGCAGCAATGGCATTTTTGCCGGCGGTGACTGCGTGACCGGTCCTGCTACCCTCATTCGTTCCATTGCCGCTGGTAAAGTCGCGGCTATCAACATTGACCAGTACCTCGGTTTCAATCATAAACTGGACTTCGGCGTTCAGCCTGCGGCGCCTCACTTTATTGACCGCAAGCCCTGCGGACGCTGTAACATAAAAGACCGGGAAGCAGGTATACGTAAGCACGATTTCGAATCGGTCGGCCAGGGGCTTTCCGAAACAGAAGCAAAACAGGAAGCGCTCCGCTGCCTCCGGTGTGATAAATTCGGCCTCGGTGCCTTAAAGCAGGGAGGGAATTTACCATGGTAAATATCATTATAGATGGAAAGAATCTGCAGGTCCGTGACGATATCACGATTCTGCAGGCCGCCCGTGAAAACGGTTTTTCTATTCCCACTCTTTGTTACCTTGAGGGCTTGAACGAAATCGGAGCCTGCCGTTTGTGCCTGGTGGAAGTGAAAGGCCAACAACGCCTGGTTTCTTCCTGCAATACCAAAGTACGGGAAGGAATGGAGATCTCTACCCGTTCCGAAAAAGTACGGATGGCCCGCCGTTTAAACGTAGAACTGATTTTATCCCAGCACAACTGCAACTGCCCGGCCTGCCCCCGCAACGGCAACTGCCAGTTACAGAGAGTGGCAGCCCAGCTGGGAGTAAATATGGAATCCTATCCCAAAAAGTTCCGACAGGAACCCTGGGATAATACATTCCCCCTGATTCGTGACGAAACCAAATGCATCAAATGCATGCGCTGCATCCAGGTCTGCGACCAGATACAGAATATGCATGTCTGGGATCTGGTGAATACCGGAAAGCGTACCCGCGTCGGCATGGTGCAGAGTACCTGTACCTTATGCGGTCAGTGCATCACCCATTGTCCGGTTGACGCCTTGAGCGCCCGTGACGATACGGAAAAAATCTGGCAGGCCCTGTCCGACCCGGAAAAAATCGTTATCGTACAGCCTGCGCCTGCCGTCCGTACCGCCTGGGCCGAAGAAGCCAATGTCCCCAGAGAAATGGCGACACCGGAAAAACTGGCCGCCGCACTGCGTCATTTAGGTTTTGATTATGTCTTTGACACAAACTTTTCTGCTGACTTAACTATATTGGAAGAAAGCGCGGAATTGATTGAACACATGACCCATGCGGGAAAATACCCCGTTCCCATGTTCACCTCCTGCTGCCCCGGCTGGATCCGTTTCCTGAAACTGGAATATCCGGAAATGGTAAACAACATGTCTACTTCCAAGTCTCCCATGTCCATGTTCAGCGCCATCGCCAAAAGCTACTATGCGCAGATACTGAAGGTAGAGCCTGAAAAGATTGTCTGCGTGGCCGTAATGCCCTGCGTGGCAAAGAAATATGAAGCCGACGTACCGGAAGTCAACAGCATCCCCGGCGGCAAAGATACGGATTTCGTTATTACCACGCGGGAACTGGTCCGGATGTTAAAAGTTGCCAACGTGGATATTGCCAAACTTAAACCGGAATCCTTTGACAAGCCTTTGGGTGAAGGCACCGGCGGCGCCGTTATCTTCGGCACCACCGGCGGTGTTATGGAAGCGGCTGTCCGCAATGCATATTATATGCTGACAGGACAGAATCCTCCCAATCCCGACAACTTTATCAAATGGAAATGGCTGGACCGCTGGCGTGAAGCGGATATCACCGTGGCCGGCGTAACGGTGCGCATTGCCGTCACAAGCGGCTTGGGCTGTGCCCGGGATCTGGTGGAAGCTATTAAGAGCGGTGCCGTCCATTATGATTTTGTGGAGGTCATGGCCTGCCCGGGCGGCTGCAGCGGCGGCGGCGGACAGCCTATCCACGAAGGCGAAGAGCTGGCCTGGGAACGAGGTAATTACCTGCGTGACCTGGATAAACGCTCCAAACTGCGTGTCTCCTACGAAAATCCGTATATTCAGGAACTCTATAAAAACTTCCTGGACAAACCGTTATCCGAAAAAGCGGAACACTACCTGCATACCAACCAGGAAAAATGGACTATCAACTAATATAATTATAGAAGAATAATTAACACAGGCCCGGGCGCTTTACCTGCGTCTCCGGGCCTGTGTTACGTTAAAAAACAGGACAGCATTACAACAACAATGCCGTCCTGTTATTTTTTTTATTAAATTCTTTTCACGCTGTTATCTCCTGAAATTAATATCTCCGGATATCCCGGTCGCTGACCAGTTCAGCCAAATCGACCTGCAGTTCCTCTGCCAGAGATACCAACAACGGAAAACTGGGGCTCTGCTTCCCGCACTCAATCCGGCTCAAATACTGATAGGATATACCCAGTTTGGTAGCTAATGCAGTTTGGTTCAGACCTGCAATGGTACGGTAATACTTAATTTTTGCGCCTAAACGCCGACATTTTTCCTGAAATGACTTTGTCTCAGACACTGTGGACCCTCCCTTGAATTTTTTTTACTGCAAAAAATAACATGATTGTATAAACCTTATTAATGTATTATACCACAAAAAACTCTATTTAAAACATTTTTTCAGAAAAATTTTTATTTTTAAGAAGAATTTATAAAATATGACTAATTGTATTAAGAAAAAATAAAACTCAATACTTTTCCTATACAGTACTCTAACCTAACATATCCCGGCTGGCTACAATATTTACGCCCAAGCCTAAAATATCATGTACAATAACATCCCCCGCTTTTACAGGCGCTTCTGCCGTAACATTCCGGAGATATGCCACACACTCTGCAATCTTTCCCTTTGGCAGCACATCTGCTGAAACAACCGGCAGCAGGGGCAGCAGCCCGCCTTTGATCCGAACCGTAGTCGTCAGCATCCGCCGGGGATCCGTCACTTCCGTCTCAGCATATCTGGCTCCCCGTGGGCAGCTGTTGCCTGACACGCTGACAAACTTCCCGTTTTCCAAGGTCACTGTCATCTCACAGCCCATAGGGCACATGATACAATTCATTACCTTTGTTTCCATTTTCCCAGTCTCTTTCCTAAAAAATTTTTTTATAAACTTATCAACAATAGTCTGCAAATTTGCCAATAAAACTTTCTCAAGCCTGTTTTGACTGCAGGCCTACCATAATTGCATCATGCATCATTGCTGTTTTTGCGGCGGGAATATCCAGGGTGATCATCTCGCTGGGCTTTACCACCGGCAGCATCTTTTTCACGAGCACTTCATCGCCGCATTTTACTTCCAGCGTAACCTTACGGTCCGGAGCGCCGACACGCATAAACAGACGAACCGGCTCGCCGCCTTCCGGCAGATGGAGTACCTGGGGCACACAGGTACGGACACCGTTTACCGGCCTAACCTCCACGGTATCCACAGCCGGAGTCAGTGTTCCCTGTGCCTCCAACGCTGCAAATTTACCTGCAATTTCCGCCTCATCGGAAACAAAATCTACCAAATCATGAACATGGACTACATTGCCTGCGGCATAAATGCCGGACAGATTCGTCTGTCTCCGTTGGTCCACCTTAGGCCCGTTGGTAAAAGGCGCTATTTCCACGCCCGCCGCCATGGACAGCTCATTTTCCGGGATCAGCCCTACAGACAACAGCAAGGTGTCACATTCAATATCGAACTCTGTACCGGGGATAGGCCGCATTTTTTCATCCACTTTGGCAACCGTTACGCCTTCCACCCGGTCCTTTCCTTTAATCTTCAAAATCGTATGGGACAAATACAGGGGAATCCCAAAATCATACAGGCACTGCACCATGTTGCGGGTCAGGCCGTTGGAATACGGGCAGATCTCGCAGACCGCCTGAACCTTGCAGCCTTCCAGGCTCATGCGGCGGGCCATGATCAGGCCGATGTCCCCGCTGCCCAGAATGACAATCTTCTTACCGGGAAGATAGCCTTCCATGTTCACCATTCGCTGCGCCGCGCCTGCCGTAAACACACCGGCCGGGCGTTCCCCTGCCGTGCGGATGGCGCCCCGGGTCCGTTCCCGGCAGCCCATGGTCAGAATCACAGTCTTTCCCTGAACCGTAAACAATCCCTTTTGCGGATTTACCGACGTCACCTGCTTATCTTTGGAAACAGACAGTACCATGGTATCCGTCAGCGTTTCAATTTCCGGTTTACCTTTGATCAGTTCAATACAGCGGCCCGCATAGCCGGGGCCTGTCAGTTCTTCCTTAAAATGATGCAGCCCGAACCCGTTGTGGATGCACTGCTGCAAAATGCCGCCCAGCTCCCGGTCACGCTCAATGACCAATATTTTTTTCGCCCCGTTCCGGTAAGCGGAATACGCGGCAGAAAGGCCTCCGGGGCCGCCGCCTACAATTACTACGTCGTACAATTCCATTTCTGTCTCACTCCAACATCCAGATTCGTTTTAATTATATCCCTGATTTTTATCCAGGAGTTGTGTCTATACCGGCCTTTCATTCCTGAAATTTCTTAAAATACAGTTCCGACCCTTGTCTTTCTTTCAGCACAGCCTCTACCGGAATCCCTAATTCCCGGGCAATGATCTGTGTCACCCTGGGCCCGCAGAAACCGCCCTGACAGCGGCCCATCCCCGCCCTGGTGCGACGTTTTACACCGTCAACCGTACGGGCGCCTACCGGCTCATGGATCGCATCCACGATCTCCCCCTCCGTCACGGTTTCACAGCGGCAGATCACGCGGCCGTACAACCTGTTCTTTGCAATCACTTTCTGTTTTTCCGAAGCCGTCATGCGGTTAAACGCTGCCTTCTTCGGTAACCTTCCGTTCCAGTTTGTTTTCTTACGAAGATATATTTCTTTGCCAATGGCTTCCGCCACCACTTCCGCAATCGCAGGAGCAGAGGTAAGGCCCGGGCTCTGGATACCCGCAGCGTTAAAAAAGCCCGGTACTTTGGAAGCGCCTAAGACAAAATCTCCGGTATCGGAAACGGCCCGCAGCCCTGCAAATTCCGTGATGCCGGCCCCCAGCGGAAGATTCGGTATCAGCTTCCGGGCGCCGGCAATA
>JAFZIG010000174.1 GCA_017554485.1 Acidaminococcaceae bacterium
CATAAGGGCGCCAGCCTTTCCGACGGCTGCCAGCTATGTTATAGTGTAAGACTTAACGCAACATTTGTCGAAGTAGAAAAGAATGCAAGACTAAAATCCACTTCGCCCCCTTTAGAGTGGAAATAAACTTTTCACTTCAGCCATGAATTTTTTTAATATGAAATTTGATTAATTACTTGTTCAAATCTGGTAAACACGATATAATAAAACAATAATGTATTAATGATTATAAAATGGAATATAGTCTGATGGAGAATGGGAAAATATAGGCAAGGGGATGAAGTGATGAAATTTAAGTTTTCCAAAATGCATGGCTGCGGGAACGATTATGTTTACGTTGACTGCATGCAGCAGGAAATGTCCGATCCTGAAGCGGTGGCTAGATATGTCAGCCGGTATCATTTTGGTATCGGGAGTGACGGGCTGATTTTGATCTGTCCTTCTGACGTAGCCGATTTTAAGATGCGCATGTTCAATGCGGATGGTTCGGAAGGAAAGATGTGCGGCAACGGAGTCCGTTGTGTGGCAAAATATGTCTATGACCATCATCTGACGGATAAGAATCCAGTTTCTATTGAAACCCTGGGGGGCATCAAACAAATTGAACTGACAGTTGCGAATGGCAAAGTTACGGAAGCCAAAGTGGATATGGGAGAGCCGGAAACCCGGCCCCGTATGATTCCCATGATCACCGACCATTATATTTTCGTGGACCAGTCCCTGGTGTTGCGGGAAACAACGATTGTGGGCACGGATAACAAAACATACAAGGAAAAGTTCTTTTTCAACGGAACGGCCGTTTCTATGGGCAATCCGCATTTTGTTGTGTTTGTGCCGGATGTGGATGCCTTGGACCTGGAAGATCTGGGACCCCAGTTCGAGCATCACAAGCTGTTCCCGGAAGGCGTCAATACGGAATTTGTTCAGGTTTTTGACGAAAATACTGTGAAGTTCAGGGTATGGGAGCGGGGCAGCGGAGAGACGCTGGCCTGTGGTACCGGTGCATGTGCTGTAGCTTACGCCTGTATGAAACTGAAAAAGGCCGGTGCTATGAATCAGCCATTAAATGTTCAAGCCCGGGGCGGTTTGTTGAAGGTCACCTATGAAAGCAAGAGCAATCATATTTTCCTGCAGGGCCCGGCCGTAGAAGTGTTTATCGGTGAAATTGAGATTCCGGATGAAGAGTTACGATAAGTTTGTACCGGCAAGCTGATATGTCGTGTGGAAGTGCGGCTTATGCTATTTTTTCGAATAAAAACTGTGAAGTACTTTTTACTAAAATGTTGCAATTTTGACACACAAGAATAGCTTAGTGCATTATAATATTATTATAAATTAGGTCTTGCCGTCGTTGACGGTGATGCGCTTAAAATACTTTTTTATATTTTTAGATTTAAATTTACAGGAGGAAAAAAGATGAAAAAGAAATTTATGTTGTTTTTAGTGGCCGTCATGATGAGTTTCTCCGCAATGTGCTTTGCCAGTTACGGCACGGATCTGGATGCGGAGGCAAAAATTGTAGATCAGTTCTTTGCCGGGGGTGACTATAAAAAGGCTTCCGCTTTTATGGATCCGTCTCTGGCAAAAGATTTAACCGCTGACAGATATAAGGAAATGTTTGACGGCATGAATAAAGAGTTAGGGAAAATGGTCAAGAAGGACCTGCGTGTTTATCAGGTCTTTGAAGACGGACATATCCTTGTTTATGCTGCTAAGTTCGAAAAAGGCGCGGTTATGGAACTGGATGTTGTTTTCAAAATGGTTGGCGGGAAGCCGTCCATGATGAATTTCCGCCTTGTAGACCCTAATGCACAGGCTCAGGCCCCGGCAGACAAAGGTGCGGGAAAAAAATAACATAAAATTATACCGGGCAGGGAAACCTGTCCGGTTTTTTATAAAGGAGGCATCGGCGTCCTATGTATGTTTCAAAGATCAGAATGCAGAACTTCCGGTGTTATACGGATTTTACCATGAACTTCAGCCCCGGGGTGACGGTCATTGTAGCGGAGAATGGCAAGGGCAAAACGGCGATCCTGGATGGGCTGGCCATAAATATGGCGCCATATCTGGCTGCATTTCCGGGAATCAAGGGGCGAAATTTTCAGCCTAATGATGTCCGTATGGTGCTGGATGTTCCCGCAGAGAAGGAAGAATTGCAGATACGGCGGATGAAATACCTGCTTCCTGTCGTTTTGGAAACAGAAGTGATGGCAGATGACGGAAAACCGTACTCCTGGAAACGGGAGTTGAAATCGGTCAAAGGAAAAACATCTTCCGTTTCAGCAAAATTCGTTTCCGATTACGGGAAAAGGGTGGCGGAAGCCCTGAACCAGCCGGGAGATCAGAAAATCGTCCTTCCGGTGCTGGGTTATTACGGTACCAGCCGCATGTGGAATGACAGTAGTCTGCTGAAACGGAAAAAGGTTGACCTTTCCCGCAGCAGCGGTTATGTGGAATGCCTGGAACCCAGCGGCTCCTATAATACCTTTGCACAGTGGTTCCGTTATGCTACGGAAAGCGCGCTGGAATACGACCGTATCATCGCGGAAAAAAATCTGAAGACGAAGAATCCCTATCGTGTAATCTTAAATGCCATAAATAAGGCAATCATCACCTGTATCCGGAGTATGGGATGGACGGATTTAAAATACAGCTTTGCGGCCCAGAATCTTCTGATCTGCCATCCCGAAATGGGTGAACTCCCTCTGGAAGCCATGAGCGACGGGGCCCGCAGCGTGATCAGCATGGCTGCGGATATTGCCTACCGTATGGCCCGCCTCAATCCGGACATGGGAGAAGACGTTACCCTGAAAACTTCGGGCGTGATCCTGATAGACGAGGTGGATATGCATCTGCATCCTTCCTGGCAGCAGACCGTAGTCAATGATCTGGTCAAAGCCTTTCCCAAGGTTCAGTTCATTGTGACGACCCACAGCCCCCAGGTGCTGACCAGCGTTCCGGCAGAGTGTATACGTATCCTCCACTGGGATAACGACCTGGTGGATGTTGAAGAACCGGCCTTTTCGCTGGGTGCGGAAAGCAGCCAGCTGCTGCACGACATACAGCATGTGGACAGCCGGCCTTCATCGCTTCCTATCGTTAAGATGTTGCAGCGTTACCTGCAACTGGTAAGCGAAGACAAGTGGGACAGCGAAGAAGCCATGGTTTTGCGTAAAACCCTGGATCAGTGGTCCCAGGGGCGGGAGCCGGCGCTGCTCCGGGCCGACATGGATATCCGGGTGCGTAATTTCCGCAGGAGGAAATAAGGGATTCATTAAACCTGCATGTGTAAAACTGACACAGATTTAGTTTATTTTTTACAGGGGAAGGGTGGCGTAACGTATGAAACGGGTGCAGAAGAGTCCGGAGGAGCCGGTGCTGCTGGCTCGCTATAAACTGCGTCACCCTCATGATATCTGGGAGAATTTTCATCACCGGAGCAGGGACGGGTACCGGCAGGTCAAGCAGCAGATATTGCGTGACCAGCATGGGTTATGCGCTTATTGTGAAATCAATATCAAGTTGACAGACGAAGAAGACAGGGTCGATGATTTCCGGGTGGAGCACTTTTATCCCAAGACGGGAACGGAACGCGAGGAATGCAATTATCACCTGGAATGGAAGAATATGCTGGGGGTCTGTCACGGCGGGAGCCAGCCCCTTGTAACGGACGCCAGGTACCGGTTTTCCAAGGCGAAAGAGGACCGGAGCTGTGATGTACCGAAAGGCGGGAAGTCGATTAGTACTGTAATTTTGAATCCCTTGCAGATTCCAGCGAAGGAAAGACTGTTTTCTTTTGATTCATTTTCCGGCACCATGTCCGTGGATGAAGAAAACTGCCCGGAAATGTTGCGAAACAAAGCAGCGAATACAATTACAGAACTGAATTTAAACGCGCCCCGTCTCAAACGGCTGCGCAAGGCGGTCATAGAAGTGCTGCAGGATCAGGTAGTGGAACTGGCCGGACAGGGAATCCCGGTTGAAGAAGCAATGGCGCAACTGGCCGGTGAACTGCTGGTTCCCAATTCGGATGATAATTACCCGGCTTTTTTCAGTACGATCCGCTGGTATTTAGGTGAAGCTGCAGAGAATGTTCTGCGGGAACGTGATTATATAATTTGATGCAGGTGTTATGGCAATCACTTTCCGATATGACGGTGCTTTCAGGAATATCATTATCAGTTTTTTATAAAGTCGGATAGCTGGACAAAAGTGAGAAGCAGACTCATTTTGTTACAGCTTTTTCTTTTAGCAGGATTTTTTTAATTTAAGTAGAATATATATTAATATAATAATTTAGATCATGTTTTTTGCTCTATTTGTGCTGCTGACAGGCAGGCCGTGGAATGGGGGATTGCGGTGATAAATACAAAGGCGTTCAAAGCGTATGATATACGCGGAACCTACCCGGATGAGGTCAATGAAGAACTGGCCTACCGGGTGGGAAAAGTGTTTTGTGCGTTATTTGGGGCAGAATCCGTAGTTGTTGGTCGTGATATCCGCCTGACCGGTCCGAAACTGCTTAAGGCTTTATGTAACGGGTTGCAGGATGGTGGAGCTAATGTAATTGATATCGGGCAGTGCGGTACAGAAATGATCTATTTTGCCACTGCGTACCTGCATGTGGATGGAGGTATTATGGTCACTGCCAGTCATAATCCGGCAAACTATAATGGCTTGAAACTGGTGCGGCGGGATGCCCGTCCGGTCAGCGGGGATACCGGGCTCAACGAGATTGAACAGATGGTAAAAGGTGATGATTTCCCCCATCATCTGATGGCGGGCAAAGCCAGAGGAATACTGACCCGTCAGAGTGTTTTAAAGCCCTATGTTGAACATATTTTGCAATACATTGATAGGTCGAAGCTGAAACCTTTTACCATTGTGGTAAATCCGGGCAACGGTGGCGCCGGCACGGTGTTGGACGAACTGGAAAAATTTGTTCCGTTCCGGTTGGTAAAGATTAATTATGAACCGGACGGTACGTTCCCCAACGGTGTTCCCAATCCCATGCTGGATGAAAACCGTAAATATACGATTGATGCGGTGCTGCAGCATCATGCGGATTTTGGGATTGCCTGGGACGGTGATTTTGACCGCTGCTTCTTCTGTGATGAAAAAGGAAAGTTTGTGGAAGGGTATTACCTGGTCGGCTTGCTGGCTGAGAATTTTCTGCACAAGCATCCCGGATGTAAAATTATGTATGATACAAGGCTGACCTGGAATACGGAAGAGATTGTAAAAAAACATGGCGGGATCCCGGTACGCAGTAAGAGCGGGCATGCGTTTATGAAGCAGTGCATGCGGGAAAACGGTGTGATTTACGGCGGTGAAATGTCAAGCCATCATTATTTCCGAGATTTTACATTCTGCGACAGCGGCATGATTACTGCGCTGATTGTTTCTGAAATGCTGTGCTCCTGCGGAAAAACGCTTTCGGAACTGATTGGCGGCATGGAGGACGCGTTCCCCTGCAGCGGGGAGATTAACCGGAAGGTTGCGAACAGTAAAGCAATACTGTTAAAATTGAAAAAGAAATACGAAGATGGAAAGGCAGATACGCTGGATGGCCTGAGTATAGAATTTCCGGAGTGGAGGTTCAGTTTACGGGCCTCCAATACGGAACCGGTGATCCGACTGAACGTGGAAACCAGAGGAAATAAAAAGTTGTTAGAGACAAAAACGCAGGAACTATTAAAAGAGATTGGCGGTGAACCAGCATGAGTGCACGTTTTAAAACCATTACAAGGGCTGTCATCCCGGCAGCGGGGTTAGGTACCCGTTTTCTGCCGGCAACCAAGGCCACGCCGAAAGAAATGCTTCCTATTGTAGACAAACCTACGATCCAATACATTGTGGAAGAAGCGCTGGCCAGCGGTATTGAAGATATCCTGATCATTACCGGGCGCAGCAAGCGGGCTATTGAAGACCACTTTGACCGGAGTATTGAGCTGGAACTGAACCTGGCGGAAAAAGGCAAGCAAGAATGGCTGGAAATGGTACGGGGTATTTCGGATATCCGGATCCATTATATTCGCCAGAAAGAACCGAGAGGGCTGGGGCATGCCATCTTATGTGCCAAACAGTTCATCGGCAACGAACCCTTTGCCGTCCTGTTAGGCGATGATGTCGTATTTAATGATGAGAAACCTGCGTTGAAACAGCTCATTGATGTCTATGAAAAAACCGGGGCTTCCGTACTAGGCGTACAGGAAGTGCCCCGTGAAAAGGTTTCTTCCTATGGTATTGTAGCCACAAGGGGCACCAGCGATCCCCGTACATTTGCTGTGGCGGATATGGTGGAAAAACCGCCCGTGGAGGAGGCGCCCTCAAACATAGCGGTGCTGGGACGCTATGTCATTACGCCGGAAATCTTTGAACTGCTGGAGCATACAGACCCGGGAGCCGGCGGAGAAATCCAGTTGACGGACGGACTGCGCTCCCTGTTAAAGATCCAGCCGATGTATGCGTATAATTTCGAAGGCCGACGTTATGACGTAGGCGACAAGGAGGGCTTTCTGGAAGCTACGGTAGAATATGCCCTGCGGCGCCCGGAACTGCATGATGATTTTATAAAATATCTAAAAAAAACAGTGTCAGCAGAAAGGTAAGCGCATTTCATAGCAGCATTTATTATATAAGGAGTTTTTCCCATGAATATTTTAGTGACTGGCGGCGCAGGATACATCGGTTCACACACGGTACGTGCATTGTCAGCTTCTAAGGATTTTACACCGGTGGTTTATGATAACCTGTCGACCGGACATGAGGAATCGGTGCCGGACACGGTGCAGCTGATTACCGGTGACATTCATGATGTGCCGTTCTTAAAACACATTCTGGCAGAACACGAAATTGACGGCGTAATCCATTTTGCTGCGTCTTCTTTGGTTGGGGAGTCCATGACAGATCCTGCCAAATATTATTACAACAATGTGGAAGGCACGCTGCACCTGTTGATTGCCATGCACGAGACAGGGGTAGATCATCTTGTCTTTTCATCCACTGCGGCTGTGTACGGGGAACCGAAAAAGACGCCTATTAAAGAGAAATTCCCGACTGTCCCCACCAATGTATACGGACGGACCAAGCTGATGATAGAAAGTATGATGAAGGATTTCACCATGGCGTACGGCATGGATTATGTGGCGCTGCGTTATTTTAACGCAGCCGGCGCCGCGCTGGACGGTTCTATCGGGGAAGACCATAATCCGGAATCCCATCTGATCCCGTTGATTTTAAAAACGGCCCAGGGCGTGCGGGACCATATCTCCATATACGGAACGGATTATCCCACACCGGACGGCACCTGCCTGCGGGATTATATCCATGTGCTGGACCTGGCGGATGCCCATGTGCTGGCCATGCAATACCTGGTGGATGGCGGCGCCAGCGACGTGTTCAATCTGGGCAGCGAAGCAGGCTTCAGCGTCCGGGAGATCATAGAAACTGCCAAAAAGGTAACGGGCATTGATTTTAAAGTGGAAGAAGAAGCAAGGCGGGCAGGGGATCCGGCCATACTGATTGCTTCCAGAGCCAAATGCAAGAAGGTATTGGGCTGGAAGCCGAAGCACAGCAATACGGAAGAAATCATAAAGACTGCCTGGAACTGGCATAAGTCACACCCCTACGGTTTTGGCTCTTAAGGCTGTGCGTTTGCGTTTTCCGGAGATCTGTTTGCAGTGAATTACAAAAGTACATTACGAAATAGCGGAACATATCTATGCAATTAACAGTCGATAAATTGGAAAAGTCGTTTGGCGTCCAGGAAGTATTCAAAGATGTCAGCTTTATGATTGCCAAAGGGGAAAAAACCGGGCTGGTGGGTGTCAACGGCAGCGGTAAATCCACTTTGGTAAAATGCCTTCTGCAGCCAGACTATGCGGACCGCGGCACAGTCAGCTTTGAAGCGGGGATCCGTGTCGGTTACGTGGAGCAGGGCTTTGGCAGCATCGGCAGTGAGTCTGTCTGGGACTTTATGCTGCATGCCAATCCGGAAGTGCTGTCTTTGCGCCGGAAGCTGGCAGAACTGGAGCAGGCTTCCGCCACCGGCGACAGGGAAGTCCTGGAAAGCTACGGCCGCATCATGCACCGATATGAATTCCTGGACGGGTATCACTATGAAGCAAAATTAAAAATGGTTTTATTCGGGCTTGCATTTCCGGAAGCAATGTGGGAAATGCAGGCAGCTTCTCTTTCCGGGGGCCAGAAGACGAGGCTGCTGCTGGCAGCGGCACTGGTTTCTTCGCCGGATTTTTTGTTGTTGGACGAACCGACGAACCATCTGGATATCCGTATGATGGAATGGCTGGAAGGATTTCTGCGCGACTTTAAGGGCGGCGTCCTGGTGGTCAGCCACGACCGGGCTTTTTTGGATCATGTCACCACGCGGATCCTGGAGCTGGAAGGGGGGCATCTGCGTTCCTTCACCGGGAATTATACGAAATACCTTGCCCAAAAAGAAATACTGGTAAAAACAGAAAAAGCGGCCTATGCTGCGCAGCAGGATTATATAGCGGAACAGGAAGCCTATATCCGCCGGTTTAAAGCCGGCATCAAAAGCAAGATGGCCCGGGGCCGCCAGTCACGTCTGGACCGGCTGGAACGTCTGGAGGCGCCTGTTGAAAATGAAACCTTTTCCCTGCGATTGCCCAAAGCGCCGGAATCGGCAGAGCGTGTCCTGATCCTGGAACATTTGCAGGCAGGATACGGGGCGAACATACTGGTAAAGGATATTGATCTTGTACTGCGCCGCGGTGAGAAAGTGGGGCTCATCGGGCCCAACGGCAGCGGCAAGACGACCCTGCTCCGTACCATTTTGGGAGAGATTCCCGCCCTGGACGGAACGGCAAAAATCGGCAACCGGGTAAAAATAGGATATTTCTCCCAGAGCTATGAACGGTTAAAACCGGATCAGACACTGCTGGATAATTTCCTTACAGAGTATGGCCTGACCGAGGATCAGACCCGTTCCCTGCTGGGGGGCATGCTGTTCCACGGCGATGATGTGTTTAAAGAGATCGGTACGCTTTCCGGAGGGCAAAAGGCCCGGCTGGTTTTATTGAAGCTAGTGCTGGACGGCGCGAACCTGCTGATTTTGGACGAACCGACCAATCATTTGGATATTTTGGCCAAAGAAACCGTGGAAGCGGCGTTGGAGGTCTTTGACGGAACGGTGCTGGTGGTGAGCCATGACCGTTACCTTATCAATGAAGTTGCCAGCCGGATCTGGGAGATAGAGGATTGCCGGATTTTGGATTATAAGGGAAATTACGAGTTTTATCTGGAAGAAAAGACCAGGCGAAGCCAGGCTGAAGAGATTGTTTCTTCCAGTACCGGGCGGCAGAAACGGCTAATAGGGTCTTCCGGGGATACACAGGGGGACATTGCGGCAAAAGAAGTTGCGGAGACTGTGATTCGTGATAAGGGCAAACTCTGGGAAGGTAAGGTGAAACGACAGCCGGAAAAGAAAAAGGCAGTCCGTCGGCACAGTCCGGCCCAGCTGCAGGAGTTGATTGCCAGGGTGGAACTGCGCATCCGCGAAGAGGAAGCCATGCTTGGCTATCTGGACAAACAGATTTCCATCCCAGAAAACCATCTGGATATGGAGAAAAGCAAAGCCATGGCTGCCCAGCGGGAGGAATACGTAAAAACCATTGACGAGCTGGTACAGAAATGGGAAGAACTGCTGGAAGAACAGGATATGCTGGAACAGGAAGAATAGCAGACAGATGATAATTAAGCACGGTTGTTATTTGTATGGGAAAAACATGACAAAGCAATATTTTTAAACGATGTTGTGTTTTTTAGGAAGTGAATTATTGGAATGACACATGAACAATGTATGGAACTGGCGCTCCGGGAGGCTGAAACAGCAGCAAAGCAGGGAGAGGTGCCGATCGGGGCGGTCATCGTAAGGGACGGTAAGGTAATCGCCAAAGCCCACAATATGCGTGAGCAATGGCTGGATGCCACGGCGCACGCGGAAGTGATTGCCATACGGGAAGCCTGTAAAAATCTGAAAAACTGGCGGCTTGCCGGCTGTACGCTGTATGTAACCATGGAACCCTGTCCCATGTGTGCCGGCGCTATTTATAACAGCCGTGTGGACACGGTGGTCTTCGGTTGCAGGGATAACCGGGCGGGAGCCGTAGAATCGTTGTTCAACGTGCTATCCCATCCATTAATGAACCATCAGCCGCAGGTCATCGGCGGGATCCTGGAGGACCGGTGCGCAGCATTGGTCAGGGCGTTTTTTATGGATTGCAGAAGCAGGGAAACGTAATCTGGCATGCGGTTTATAGTGAGTCTTGCAGAATTTCTGTGCAAAGTTTGCAAAACTGTGATATAATACATCTCAACCTGATTGTTCCGGAGCGGTATCGAAGTGGTCATAACGAGGCGGACTCGAAATCCGTTAGCCGTCCGCGGCACGTGGGTTCGAATCCCACCCGCTCCGCCATTTAATTAAAACTGAAAACCAATCATCGGCGCTTCTCAGATTTGGGAGGCGTTTTTTAGAATCAGTCAGAATCAGACAGCTTTGTTTCCAATATAGTTTTATGATTCACTCGTTTTGGTAAATCGTATGTTGAGTGATACAGGAGGGACTTATATGAAAACTGCGACACAAAAACGGCAGGACTTCCGCGCACTGCTGTCAGGCGGAGAAATACTCTGCGTGCCCGGTATCGGCGACGCCCTGACTGCGAAAATTGCCCAGATGGCGGGGATCCGCTGCCTGGCTATGGGAGGTTACAGCGTAACGGCTGTGCATCTGGCGCAGCCGGATGTGGGGCTCCTGTCCATGGCGGAAATGGCGACGGCCCTGAAAGAAATCTGCGATGCGACGGACATCCCTGTCATTGCGGACGGTGACAACGGGTACGGCAATGCGCTGAATGTGATCCGCACGGAATTTGAGTTTGAAAAGGCCGGGGCCGCCTGTATTTTCTTTGAAGACCAGGTGTGGCCGAAACGCTGCGGG
>JAFZIG010000175.1 GCA_017554485.1 Acidaminococcaceae bacterium
ATTTATGCCATTTCCCAACAACAAAGTTTGAACAGTTTTATCGAAGAAGCTGTAAGAGATAAACTGGCTGCGGTAAATGCTTAGATTTCTTAATCAAACAGTTATATATGCCGGATTCGGTGAAAGCCCAAAGAAAGGAAACATGCAATCATTAAAAGCATGTAAAAAACATCTGCCGTGTTTCAGGCAGATGCTGCGGAAGAGTTGCGAGTCTATCAAATTTTTATTAACAAATGAAAAAATTACCAAAATGAAAAATTAGTTGCATTAGAAATCAAACTGTATTAAAAAGACAAATTAACTACTGCTGTAAAACGGCATCTTTTCCCGGCGCAGTGACAACTTCCTTTGCAGCCTCTGCAATCTCTTCAGATGTCAGGCCAGTCATTTCCGCAATGTCGGTAACAGGGATGTTTTTATCCAGCATATTCCTGGCAATCTGATATTTCGCGTTTCTCTCGCCAAGCCACTCGTGTAGCTGTGTCTCTGCTTCGTAATACATAGCGTGAAACCTCCAATCCTCACTGTCCCGAATGCGTTTCACTTCATTATCCAGATTTTTTGTAAAAGAACTCTCTGCCGCTTTTCCGTTGACATACGACAGGAAAGCGGCTAATTCTTTGTCCGTCGCCTTGTCTGCCGCCGTCGCATTCAGAAAAATGTTTTCCGTCAAATCGCCCATTTCCAATGAAAGATTTTCCATGCACCGGTAACTGAACCGATACATAGGCAGTCCCTGCCGAAACGGGTCGAAGGTGCAAATGAAAATCACATAGGACTTGCGCAACTGCCAGTAATGCATGCCTTTCAGCAGCATGTCCGTGCTGATCAGGCTTTGGTAATAGCGCGTCCGCAGCGGAAGCTTTGTTTCAACTTTTGCCTCAGCTTTCCGACTCGAGGCAACATCTTCCGCAAGATAATTGTAGCGCAGTTTGGTAACGCAAGCAAGGGAAAGAAGAAGATTTCACAAAAGCTACAACGTTTACTGCTTTTGATAGAAACATTGTATCGGAGATGTGAGTCGGAGAGAACTTGCGGGGGCAGACCTTAAAGCCATCTCTTATCAGGCAGTTTGAAATGATTGCCTGGCAATCATCCCTATCAGGTACTTCCAATAAGGTGTTACCTTTAAAAACATAAGAGTTGGGACAGGTAGAGCCTGCTCTCTGTGCGGCTTTGCGAGTCGAGGTTGGTCGTAATTACGACCAGGGGGTAGAAAGATACTTGAAGAGACTTTATTTTGATCTTGTTATTTCTTACAGAATGTGATCTAATATATATAGTAACCAAAATCTCATTTTACGAGGTAAGGTCATATGAAACAAAAAACGGAAAGACAGCAAATTGATTCAAGAATTCCACGATATTCAAAGCTTTTGCAGCCAACATTTCATGCGCTGAAAGCGTTAGGGGGATCTGGAAAGAATAGAGAAATTCTTAATCAGATTATAAAAGATCTTGAAATAACGGAAGAAGTTGCATCAATTCTGCACAAAGGTAATCCAAACAAAACGGAACTGGAATATCAGGCTGATTGGGCAAGGACATATCTAAGAATCTATGGTGTTATAAAAAACAGCGCACGGTCTGAGTGGACTATAATGCCTGATTATAAAGATGTAGAGGTATTAGATGAAGATTTGATTATAAAATCTGTTCAAAACAATAAGACACCTGATGATGAACAAAAACCTGAAACCAGTAATGTTGCGGGAAGAATCTTTTTATTTAAAAAGAATGTTGACCAATCTTTGTTAAAAGCGGGATTAACGGTTCCAAAAAAGAAAAATGTAGCGGTTTTGGAGGCGTTAAGTATTACACTTGCAAAAGGTGAAAAGGCAAACATAAACATTCTGATTGAAGGAAAGCGTTATGATGGTGCTGTACTTACCCATGTCAATTATGATGAAAATGTTTCTACAAGAGAAGTGCTTCAAATCCGCTATAGTGAAAATAGTGCCGTTTGTGAAAAACTGAAACAAATTTTCTCATACAGTCAGGCAAAACTTGAAAATAACGAAAGTAAATCATTAAATGAAGAAAATATTGATATTTATGCGGTGGGACCTTCAACGATAGATTTCGTTTGTTATCCTAAATATCAGACCAAGGCAAAACCGGGTGGTGAAAAAGTGTTAACAATTAAAGAAACTATCCATAACATAAAACAATATATTGCAACAAAGGGTTTTAGCTATGAAGATGGCTTAATTGAAAATTTCTATTTAAGCCTGAAGTCTAAGCCCTTTGTCATTCTTGCCGGAACCAGTGGAACCGGTAAGACGAGATTGGTTAAATTGTTTGCGGAAGCCATTGGCGCCACCAGTGAAAATGGACGTTACCAAATGGTATCAGTACGTCCTGACTGGTCGGATTCTACTGATTTGTTTGGACATGTGGATTTAAATAATCACTTTGTTCCCGGGGCTATTATAGATTTTGTTAAAAAAGCAGAATTTGATGTAAATCATCCGTACATTCTTTGCCTGGATGAAATGAACCTGGCACGTGTGGAATATTATCTCAGTGATTTTCTTTCTGTCATTGAAACAAGGGACTTTGATGGTTATGGAAATATAAAAACAGCTCAGTTGGTTCCAGAAAGCTACTATGG
Organism: Acidaminococcaceae bacterium; assembly: GCA_017554485.1. Taxonomy (GTDB): domain Bacteria; phylum Bacillota; class Negativicutes; order Acidaminococcales; family Acidaminococcaceae; genus Succiniclasticum. Next base: position 2,615 of record JAFZIG010000175.1, read on the forward strand.
TATGGACAAAACTGCAGCAGGAAAATATGGAAAGGTTACTTTGCCGGAAAACTTATATGTAGTTGGAACCGTTAATATGGATGAAACTACCTTCCCATTTAGCAAGAAAGTATTGGATAGGGCAAACACTATAGAGTTTTCATATGTTGACCTGATGCCACAAAGCATGGAAGCACAGCAAGTGTCTGCCATGAATCTTTCCAATCAATTTCTTAAAACCAAATACCTGCTGCTTCAGCAGTGTCAGGATGAAGTGGAAGATGTGAATCGAATTTGTGCTGAGTTAAAAGTGATAAATGAAATATTGCAACTGGCCAATGCCCATGTTGGATATCGTATCCGTGACGAAATCGTATTTTACCTTTTAAACAATAATGAAGAAAGCCTGATTTCAGAAGCGGAAGCATTTGATAATGAACTGATGCAGAAGATTTTGCCCCGCATTCGGGGAAGCAGCTCTGCCGTTAAAAGCATGCTTTGTGAGTTGTTTAAATTCTGTGCCGGTGATTATGAAGGATACCAGACAAAATCAGATGATATCAGCTCTAAAATGCTGGAAGCTGCAAAACGACCTGAGTGCAAATATAAAAAGAGCGCAGAAAAAATTGCCTTTATGGTGAGGAGATACGAAGAAGATGGATTCACTTCGTACTGGCTCTGATGAGTTGGTATATATTGGAACAGAAAAGGTAAGCATTACCATAAAAGGATCGGCAACGCATCCAAGCTTTCAGGGCGTTGAATATTCGGAAGGAGATTCAACACTGAGAGTTTATTGTCATGATTCTTTTGACTGTATGCTTAAAGGAAACACTGCTGCTGGCACGCTGATGCACAGCAGTATTTTTTCCGGGATATATTCCGTTACACCCATGTTCTTTGAGCAGCAACGTTATGAGATTATTATTGAGGCTGCTGAAGGACACACGGTTCAATTTTGGCACGATAACATCAATATTCGTAAAAAAGTCACACCTGCCAGCCGTTTTCACGAAATACTTTCCGGTGTAATCAATTTTGGTAATGAAATCGGTTTTTCTGATCTTGTAATTCAGGTAGACCATTCAGATTATCTTCGTCTGGTGCTTGAGGTTTTTCCTTCTAAGATAAATTATTGGGAAGATTATCATGCGATTGTGGAAGATGTAACGCAGGAAGTTTACAATGTTGTGTTTGACTTTTTGAAAAGAACTTATCTGGATTACCAGCAAAATGACCGCGCTTCCAGCAGTCCGGTGGAATTTTTTGCTGTAATCCGCAAAATTTATGGTGACTTCCTTAAGGCTGCAGATATGATTTTGTCTCAGCCGCACCATATTTTAGAAACAACTCACAGAATACTTCCCGGATATAAAGTGAAAATTTTGGACAACAGCGGTATGAGATGGATTGAAAAACATCCTGGACAAGTTTTACGCAAAGGCAATCAATTTGCAATTGCCAAGGCATTGGCAGTAAAAAAACAAATTACATATGATACAAAAGAAAATCGTTTAACAAAATATATCTTGCAAACTACAGCAAGTAAATTGAAAAACTTTAAGCAAAATTATTTGCGCCTTAAACGGGAAGAGGATATAAAATTTGTAGCTGCTATTGATGAAATGATTAAGAATATTAACAGGCGCAGCAGTTCTTCTTTCTTATCCAATGCAGGAACTTATGAGGAAACAGGCAGCATGTCTCTTGTTTTTTCCATGGCACCTGGTTACCGTGACCTTTACAAATATTATCTGATGCTTTTGCGCGGGTTGGCAATTACCGGCGATGTGTTTAACATTTCGGTAAAAGATCTGGCTGTGCTTTATGAATATTGGTGTTTTATTAAGATGAACAGTCTGATGAAAGATAAATATCAGCTTGTTTCACAGGATATTATTAAGGTGCAGGGCAACGGTCTTTTTGTATCACTGGTGAAAGGAAAAGGATCTCGCGTAGAGTACCGTAATCCTGTAAATGGTGAAACCATTATTCTGTCATATAATCCTAAGGCGATTGATGTTCCGACGGTTTCTCAGCGGCCGGACAATGTACTTACGCTGAAGAAAAAAGGTGCAAACATTGAATACGAATATGTTTTTGACGCCAAGTATCGTGTAAACCCTGCTCTACAGGGAACTGAGTATTACGCTTCCATTTCTCATCTACCGGGACCTGAAGTCAGCGATATTAATACTATGCACCGTTACCGGGATGCAATTGTAGATGACAAAGACGCATCAACCTTTGAAAGAAGAATGTTTGGCGCCTATGTGCTATTCCCATATAAAAACGAAAAAGAGTATGAAAGCCATAAATTCTATCAGAGCATAAGGAAGGTTAATATTGGCGGGTTGCCGTTTTTGCCATCTGCTACTAATCTTGTAACAAAAATGCTGGATGAATTAATCTCTGATTCACCACAATCTGCTTTCGAACGGGCAACGTTACCGAAGGGGATTGAAGAAAAGCTTGCAAAAGTTGACTGGTCAACCCGCGACGTTCTTGTGGGAAGTATGCGTAACCTTAAACAGTTTGAAATTTGTTTGCTGCACAAATTTTATCATATTCCTGCAAAGGAAATTAAAGACTCGGATCTTCCGATTCGGAAAGTAGCTCTTTATCAATCTTTAAATTTGTTTGGGACCAAGGCGGGAATCCGTTATTACGGTGATGTCATCAGTTGCAATAAAGTGTTACGAAAAGAGATTAAAGAAATTCCAAAAGATACGGACGAATTATATTATCGTTTTGAAATAAAAGAATGGAATGAACTGCAAAAACCGATTAAGCCAAAAGAATTTGGTTTTATAAAATTTTTTACCAATCAGTTCCTTTTGGAACATAGCGCAGAAATTCCTGAGTTAAAACTGAGGTCGGAAGAAGAATACAGATTATTCTTTGAGTTGAAGCGCGCATTAAATAACACTGAAATTAATGACAGTGACAGCGATATCAGATTTCATTATAATGATTCCATCGTTGCATTTGAAGAAGGCAACATTAATGTATATAAAAACGGAAAACTTGTTGAACAAAAATCGGTTGAATCGTTTAGCCGAAGTCCCAATACTGTATTTCGCTTATTACAAAAGAGCATTGCGGGCGAAAAAGTTTCCACGTGATTATAATAATAATGAAAAGATCCTGTACCCGTTTTTATTCATATTGATCCCCATTATACTGATAATTTGTAGCAGTTCCCCTAGCTCTTTTCAATTGTATTAGCCAATCCCGGATTTGCAACTCGGCATCGGACTGGGAATCGGCAAGAGTGTCTATTGCAGTATCAAGATTTTCAAAGGAATCTTCAGGATTATATTCTTTGTCTTTTGCGTTTAGGATGAGGCGAAGGCGCCGGAGTTCTTTCAGCCAGCAATATTCTTGATAGGGGAATAGTTCCGTAGGAAATAGCTGGTAATAGTATTTGCAATACATTGCTTCTTCAATGGATTTCCAATATTCTTCGTCATCATTCCATTCTCTTTCAGTATATTCGTAATCGGGTGCATCAAAATCTTCAACTTTAGGCATTTTGGACATCCTTTCTTGACAGATTTTTAAAAAATTCAGTGAAAAGATATTTTGATTTTTTCAATATGTTATTTCTGTGAATGCTGCATTCAACAAATTTGCTGAATCATCTTTCATAAATTTTTCATACATGCTATCCAGTTTTTCTTCGTCAGTGCAATTCGTTTCGATAGAAACCAGCGCTTTTACAAAATTCCGGTAATCGGTTTCCTGTAATTGTAAAAGCAAATTTCTCATTTTTGCAAATTCCATAGCACGAGCCTCCTGAGTTTTCGATTTGGCGATTGTAGTATAGATCGAATTCCAGAAGATCGCAAGAGAAAAATGAAAAATAGACCCACAGTGCTTGCTCTTATTGCTTGGGCAGGTGCTGTGATTTTTTATTCTGATTCATTGATTTACTTCCTAAAAAATGATAAAATTTAGGTAGTAAATTTGGATAAGACAGATTGTGTCAATCGTTTTCGCAAATGGGTGACAAGGCATGCACAAATATGATTATTCGTTTTTGAAAAATCAAATTCCCGGGCATATTGTAGGGCTTACGGATATCATTGCGGATTTAAGGTCAAAGGAAGAGTTTCGCAAGCTGCAGTACGGCAAAACTTTTGACACGCTGCGTCGTAAGGCGCTGATAGAATCGGTAAAGGGAAGCAATGCCATTGAGGGAATCGTCACAACGGATGCCAGAATCAACGCCATTGTGGACGGGGCCATGCCGGTGACCCATGATGAGATGGAAATCTCCGGCTATAAGGATGCGCTGAACCGTATTCATATAAACCATGACCATATGGATGTGAATGAGTCTGTGATTCTTTCTCTTCATAAAATTATAGAGGAACAGACCAGCCTGTTGGAGGCCGGCAATTATAAAAAGTTTGATAATTTCATTATGGAGTATGGCGCCGATGGGAGCAGGCGGGTCCGGTTTAAGCCGGTTTTGGCGAAAAATGTACAGCGCGATATGGAACAGCTGCTGCTCGCTTACTATGACGCGAGGCAGGATTCACAGATTGCGCCGCTGCTGCTGATACCGTGCTTCATTTTGGATTTTCTCTGCATCCATCCTTTTGCCGATGGCAATGGCCGTGTGTCCAGGTTGTTGACGGTGCTGTTATTGTATTTGTCCGGGTATGATATCGTCCGGTACATATCCTATGAAGGCCGGATCAACAAATATAAAGAAAGTTATTATGAAGCGTTGGAAAAATCTTCCCGCTCCTGGCACGATAACAAAAATGATTATGTGCCCTTTATCATTCATTTTTTGCAGATTCTCTACAGGTGTTTTAAGGATCTTGACGAGGCGTTTACAGAGATATCGTTAAAGAAGGCTAAAAAATCCGAGCGGGTTGAGAGCATCTTGCTCGGCGCGGTGGTTCCCGTTTCAAAACAGGATATCATGGAAAAAGTTCCTGACATCAGCGTCAAAACGGTGGAACTGGTTTTGCATAAAATGTTAAAGGAAAATAAGATAAAAAAGATAGGTACGTTTAAGGATGCCAGATATATGAGAAACTGGCAGTTGTGAATGATTGCGGAACGAAAGGGTGAATTCCTTGACTCATGAAACCTGTTGCTGCAACTGTATATTTACGCTGCAGGAGGAGAAGGAATAATAAGCATGGTTACCGCTTAAGTAAAGATATTGAGTTTGATAAGTTGAGCCTGTAAATGAAAGAATTCTTAGACATTGTAAATGAAAAAGGCATCCCTACTGGGCAGACCGTGGACAGGGATACCGCGCATCTGAAGGGAATATGGCACCGGACTTCCCACGTGTGGCTGGTGCGGAAAAAGAATGACGTCCTGCAGGTTTTGCTGCAGAAAAGGTCGGCGATAAAATCCTTTCCTGGTTGCTACGACATTTCCAGCGCAGGACACATCCCGGCGGGGGAAGGGTTTGTGGTCTCGGCATTGCGTGAACTGCAGGAAGAGCTGGGCGTCGTCGCAAAGGCGGAGGAACTGATTTGCTGCGGTGACAGGACGATTATCTGGGACGATGTGTTCTTTGGAAAAGAATACCATGACCGCCAGTACACCCGGGTCTTTGTGTTGTGGAAGGACCTGGAGGAAACGGATTTCCGCCTGCAGCAGGAAGAAGTGGACAGCGTGCGCTGGATGGATCTGGATTTGTGCCTGCAGGCGGTGCAAGACAATTCGTTCCGTCACTGCATAGAGACGGAAGAGCTGTTGATGGTGAGGGACGCTGCAGTAAAATAGGAAAGGAAGAATTCCATGAGTCACAATAAAGCGCTGGACGGTCTGTCCCGGGAGCAGCTGATCGAGCTGTTGGAGATTTATTCCAAAAACTGGCTGGCAGCGGACGGAATCTGGTTCCAGTCGGTGGAACGCAGGCTGGGCATGGACGAAGCCATGTACCACGATGTGGAAATCTGGAAAAAGTTTACCGTGGTGGAGGCGCTGAAACTGAAAAAGTTTCTGGGACTGCCGGAACAGGCGGGTATCGACGGGCTGGCAAAGGCGCTGTCCCTGCGGTTTTACGCTAACATCAACGACGATGAGATCTTCATCGACGGCAACACGCTGATCTATCGCATGGTGGACTGCCGCGTGCAGACGGCGCGGAAGCGGAAGGGCATGGAGTTCCATCCCTGCAAGGCGGTGGGCATGGTGGAGTACGGCGAGTTTGCCCGCGCCATTGACAGCCGTTTCACCTGCGAGTGCATCAGCTGTTATCCGGAGATTACGGATGACACCTGTTGCTGCAGCTGGAAGTTTACGCTGCAGGAGGAAAAGCATATCAGTTTAGTTGGAAAACTTACAGAAGATTATTATATTAAAGAACAAGGAGCAAGGATTCAACCCGCGCTCATCACTAAAGAACTTGCACGCCGCTTCTTTGCATATTTTTGGGGAAGAACAGATGTATTCAGTAAACGGTCTGTTGGCAAGACTACCGGGAAAGCTGGTTATTATACACAGTGCGATAATTTTTGGGCAGAAGGTATCTGTCCAAAAGCTTCAAGGACAAAAATTCGCTGTTCGGAGTGTAAACATCGGGCTTGGACCAAACTTCAGGCAAAGCATATTGAAAATCATTTGGCAGGTAAAAAACCAGATGGCTCTGACGTGATAGGCGTATATCCGTTATTTCCGGACGGAACCTGCCGGTTTTTAGTTTTTGATTTTGACAATCATGACAAAGGCGCAGAAGCCAATGACTTTGCAAACACGGATAACAACTGGTTTGATGAAGTCAATGCTATGCGGGAAATCTGTCATATCAATCAGATTCCTGTATTGATTGAACGCTCTCGTTCCGGTAAAGGTGCGCATATCTGGATCTTTTTTGCTGCTCCGGTTAGTGCGTCTTTAGCCAGAAAATTTGGGTTTGCATTATTGGATAAAGGTGCTGAATCCGTAAACCTTAAAACATTTCGTTATTATGATCGTATGCTGCCTGCGCAAGATTACCTTGAAAATGAAAACTCGGTTGGCAATGTGATTGCGCTTCCTTTGCAAGGACAGGCGTTAAAAAATGGGAACAGTGCTTTTATAGACGAAAACTGGGACGCATATCCGGACCAGTGGGGAAAATTATTTTCCACGAAGAAGTTTTCGAAAGCTGATTTAGAAAATTACCTAAAGCAATGGCACTATTCGATTATTACAGAAGATGAAACGCAAAATAATCGGTCTGAAGCTGGAGAAACAAAACCTTGGACACTTACAAATAGCTTTCATAAAGAAGATGTTGAAGGCCAATTTAAAATTATTCTTTCTAATCGCATTTATATTTATGCTGTCAATTTAAAGCCCCGGCTGCAAAATCAGATACGTAGGCTCGCTAGAATTTTGAACCCGGTATTTATAAAAAATCAGAAAATCGGATTTTCGAATTATGCTAATTCGAAATACATTTATCTGGGAGAAGATGAAGGCCGATACATTTCATTGCCGCGAGGTATTTTAGAGACATTGCTGAATCGTTGTCAGCAGGCAGGAATTTCATATGTAATTGAAGATGAGCGTTGCTTGGGGAATTCAATAGCAATTGAATTTTCGGGAACAATGAGGGAGAATCAGGAGCAGGCGGTATCAAAACTCATTCAGTACGACTGCGGAATTCTAAGCGCTGCTACCGCGTTTGGTAAGACTGTCGTTTGCGGTAATATTATTGCGCAGAAGAAAACAAGTACATTGATTTTACTGGAGTCTTCCGCATTGATTGAGCAATGGATAAAGTCGCTTGAAACTTTTTTAAGAATTAATGAAGAACTGCCGGAGTATGAAACAAGAACGGGAAGAAAGAAAAAGCGAAAAAGCCTGATAGGAATTATACAAGGATCCAAAGATACATCAACGGGAATTATAGACATTGCTATGGCAGGTTCTCTTCGGAAAAAAGGAGAATATCATCCGAGATTACAGGAATATGGACTTGTAATTGTTGATGAATGTCATCACAGCGCTTCAGAAACAATTAAAGAAATTTTGCTGGAAGTTAAGGCAAAATATGTTTATGGGGTAACAGCAACACCGCTTCGCGGAGATGGTCTGGAAAAAATTAATTATATGTTATTGGGTCCGGTGAGATACCGGTATACGGCAAAACAAAAAGCGAAAGAGCAAGGGATAAACCATTTGGTCATTCCGCGTTTTACAAGAACCGTTAGTCCCCATGGAAGAAAACAGTTACATGTAAATGATGCATACGAAATTATACGGGACAGTGAAATTCGTAATAAGCAGATTATTGATGATGTGATTGATTGTATTAACAAGGGGCGCACTCCGGTTGTATTGTCTCGTTATAAGGAGCATGCAGAAATCCTGTACAAAAACATTTCTACTTTTGCAGATAAAGTTTTTTTGCTTACTGGTGCAAAGTCAAAGAAAGAACAAAAAGAATTACGCTTAAAAATGGAGAATGTTTTGCCTACTGAGTCCATGGTTCTTGTTGCAACGGGGCAGTTGATTGGAGAAGGTTTTGATTATCCGAGGCTTGATACGCTAATCATGGCAACGCCGATTGCGTGGAAAGGACTAGTCGAGCAGTATGCTGGCAGACTTAATCGGGACTATGAAGGAAAAACGGATGTTATAATTTACGATTATGTTGACGCGCATATTCCCGTGTTTGACAGGATGTATGTGAAACGATTGAAGGCATACAAACGCATTGGCTATAAACTTTCTTCAAATACTGATACGGTGAAACAGGAAGCGGATTCAATTTATGATATTGATACCTATCTGCCTGTTTACGAAAAAGATTTGGTGGAAGCAGAAAAAGAAATTATCATTTCCAGCCCAACTCTTAGCCGGAATAAAGTAGTAAACATGATTCGAATGCTTAAAGATAAACAGGAAAACGGTATAAGGGTTACGATTGTTACATGGCATCCGAATGTCTATATGTATGGCAGAGAATCTTATCGAGTTGCCTTGTTAGAGATGTTGCGTTGTAATGGTTTTCATATTGAATTGATGGAAGAGGACTGTAAACGTTATGCTGTCGTTGACAGAGAGATTGTTTGGTATGGAAGCATCAATTTATTGTCAAAAGAAGATGTTGAAGACAATATTATGCGTGTAGTCAGTAAAGAAATTGCAGATGAACTATTGGAAATTACATTTAGAAAGGAAAGTGGGGTAATGGAATATTGAAGATTAGTGTAGCGTTCGGTTCCTGATGCCATGTTAAACTTGTGAGTTAAGGAGACAACTTTTGACTTTTTGTAAAAAGTTTACTACTTTAACTCTCAAATAACTGGCTAAAAAGAAACTCGCAGCCTGTTTTCTTTTTCAAAAACAAGCTGCGACTGTGTGCGTTCAATCTTTCAAAGGCAAGCGTCAAACGTCAGATTCCGTATTCATAAATGGTATCGCTGGGCAGGTCGATTTGGTCATTCCAAAAGACGCAGGTTCTGCTTTCGTCAAGCTGCACCTGCTCAAACAAACCTTGCACGGCTGCCAGATCTTTATAGCTTTCGATGGTTTCAATATCTTCTTTAACATTATAAATCACAGTTTTTCCGTCATCGAAAAGCACTTTTAATTTATAATCCGGCATCGGTTCAACCGTTTTTATTCTCGGAATCATAGTAACCTCCATTACAGCGGCGGCAATTTACCAAGTTTCTGTGTATCCCACATTAGAATAAGTTTGCTTTGGTTTATCGCCATCCATTCTTCCACCAGTTCCTGGGCTTTTTTCGGGAGGTCGCCCTCCGTCATTTTCAAGGTATTTAAGTCAAAAATACCGATATGTTCCCCGTAAAGTGCATGTATATGCCCCGGCTCATGCTCTTTTGGTTTGAAGAACATTTTAATTACAATTCCATAAAACCTGCTTATCTCCGGCATTGTTTCATCTCCTCGCATTATTATCAAAAAAATACAAGGACGATTGCCTCCGGTTCAAAGCTTTTTTCTTCCCTGTGCGCACACAACGCAGAGAAAAACTTTGAGCGATTACATTATAACAAATTGTAGGCAGTTTTACTATAGATTGATTTGCAGAAGATTGCATGAGAATTATGTTAATCTTGCATTCGTTGTTCCAGTGAGTAATATGTGATAAAATGTGTTAAAATAATCATAGGAGAATAAATCAGTGCGATGAAAGGAAGGCAAACGATATGAAAAAAGATTTAGGCGTTTTGGAAGCGGTATTCCCGATGCCGGTGCTGATGATCGCCACGTATAATGAGGACGGGACAGTGAATGTGATGACTGCGGCCTGGGGACAGATTTGCGACTATAAACAGATCGCGCTCTTTTTGGATGAGGGACACAAAACCGCGGAGAACATTCTGAAAACGAAAGCGTTTACCGTGGCGCTGGCGGATCAGGCGCATATGGTTGGAGCAGATTTCTTCGGCATTGTTTCCGGCCACAAGATGCCGGACAAGTTTGCCCGTTCTGGATATACTGCGGTCAAGAGCAGTCGTGTCAATGCGCCCATTATTGAAGAGTTCCCCCTGGTGATGGAGTGCGAGCTGGCCGATGTGCTGAAGAAGGGGAGCCTTTTCGGTGTTATAGGCCGGATCGTGAACACGGCAGCGGACGAGCGGGTGATGGATGCTGAGGGCAAGGTGGACGTAACGAAGCTGAACGCGTTGCTCTTTGATACGTTCCGGCACGGGTACTATGTGTGCGGCGAAAAGGCGGGCCAGGCGTTTAAGGAAGGCGCTGCCCTGATGGGGAAAAAATAAAAGAATTTGAATTTAAGTAGATAGTAAACAAAAGCCGCAGCCTGTTTTCGTTTTCGAAACAAGCTGCGGCGTATTAATTTTTCGGAAAAAAGAAGGTTAAAATTTCCAAGAAAGTTTTTTACGAGAATCTAATTTTCCAAGACACAATGATTGTGCCAGCTTAATTTACTAATTATTTTGCAAACCTTGAATGATTCCAAAGTATTGTTATTTTTTAATAGCCTTGAAGGCTGCGGCCTGGGCGGTCATACCGCGTTCGGAAGCCAGGCGTTCAATGGAAGAAGCACCGAAGAAGCCGTCGATTTCCGGAACGTGTTTGATGACATAGGCTGCATCTTCCGGATCGGCGATGGGGCCGCCGTGGCAGATGACCATGATGTCGGGCCGTACTTCACGGCCGGCTTTGATGATCTCACGGATCTTTACACAGCAGTCATCCAGCGTTACTGCGGTTTCGGCGCCAACGGTACCTTTGGTGGTCAGGCCCATGTGGGCGACCAGGATATCAGCGCCGGCTTCCGCCATGGCTTTTGCCTGTTCGGGATCGAAAACATACGGGCAGGTCAGCATATCTAGTTTGTGGGCTTCGCGGACCATTTCCACTTCCAGTCCGTAACCCATGCCGGTTTCTTCCAGGTTAGCACGGAACTTGCCGTCGATCAGGCCTACGGTGGGGAAGTTCTGTACGCCGTTAAAGCCCTGGTCCTTCAATTGTTTGAGGAAAAGATCCATCACACGGAAGGGGTCCGTGCCGCAGACGCCTGCCAGCACCGGGGTCTTCTTTACGATGGGAAGAACTTCACAGCCCATCTCCTGCACGATGGCGTTGGCATCGCCGTAGGAGAGGAGGCCTGCCAGGGAGCCGCGGCCGGCCATGCGGTAACGGCCGGAGTTGTAGATGATGAGGATATCCACGTCGGCAGCTTCACTGCATTTTGCGGTAATGCCGGTGCCGGCGCCTACACCTACCAGGATCTTGCCCTGGGCGACCTGGGCTTTAAAGTCTTTCAGGATTTCTTCTCTGGATTTTCTTAACATTGTACGTTCCTCCTTTTTTAAAAATTATTTTTTCATCAAGTCGATCAGCTTCTGCGCTGCGGTTTCTGCAAACACTTTATCATTGATATGGTTGTCCATCTCCACGATTTTTACATGCGGGTTGGCAATACCGTTTTTCACGGCTGCAAACAGGGCGGCCCGTTCTTCCGGCCCGTCAAAAGGCTGGCCGTCCGCATCAATCATGGAAACGCCCTTGAGAGGAAGCAGTACTTCCATGTCCACGGCGGCCTGGTTCCATTTCTCTGCCATGCGCTTGCCGATTTCCGTGTTTTCCGGCACGGAAGTCCGCATCAGCGTTACGGTGGGATTATGTTTGTACAGGTTGCGCTGGGTAAATTCTTTCGGGACAGTGTCCCAGGGTCCGAAGTTGACCATGTCGCAGGCGCCTACGGAAACAACCTGCGGAACTTTGTTGCGGATGGCAGCCTCGCAGCGTGTGGGGCCTGCGGCAAGGACGCCGCCTACCACTTCATCGCACCATTCCGTGGTGGTGAGATCCAGCACGCCGGAGAAGAAGCCTGCGTCGATCAGCGCTTCCATGGTCTTTCCGCCGGTTCCGGTGGCGTGGAAAACAAGGACTTCATAGCCGCGCTCTTCCAGATAGGCTTTTGCCTGGTCGATGCAGGGGGTCGTTACACCGAACATGGTGGCCGCCACCAGCGGTTTGGCTTCCGCGGTTTCCGGTTTCAGCTTGTCTTTCAGGCCAACCATTCCCGCGATGGCCAGCACGGCATTCCGGAAAATGGTTTTGGAAATTTTATTCAGCCCTGCCACGTCCACGATGGAAGGCATCATGATAATATCGCTGGTCCCTACATACTGGGACACGTTGCCGGACGCCATGGTAGAAACCATGACCTTGGGAACCCCGATGGGGAGCGCCCGCATGGCCGGCGTGGCCAGTGAGGTGCCGCCGGACCCGCCGAAAGAGATAATGCCGTCAAACTTGCCTTCGGCGTAAAGTTTGGGAACCAGTATTTCCATACCTTTGGAGAGGGCTTCTGTTGCGGTGGCGCGATCCTTGCGGGCAACGATTGCGTCAATGTCGTATCCTGCTGCCGCTGCGACTTCCTTGTTGCTTACGTCAACAGCGAAAGCAGGAGCGAAGACACCGGTGTGGATCATGCAGGTCTTCAATCCTAATTCTTCTACCAGACCTTTGACGTACAGGAACTCCGCGCCCTTTGAATCAAAGGTTCCGGCAATGGCAATAGTTTTCATGGACAGCTCCTTTCTTTTTTGTTTTACTGTTGTTTTTTGCTGTTACTGGGGTACTTTTGGTTTGAAAAATCTTTGCTTTATTACATTATAACAAATTTTAATCAATCCCATTGTAGAGAATATGTGAAGAATTAAAAACTTGCTTACAAAGTCAAACTGCGCTACAATGACATTATAGTAGATAGTATTTCATGCCGGAAAGCGCGGCACTGTTCATGACATTCAGTTTTAAATGCAGGAGGTTTTACAAATGGCAGGTATTGAAAAAGTTTATCAGTTCCTGGATGAAGCCCGTACATATTATCTGGCAACGGTGGAAGGCGACCAGCCCCGGTGCCGTCCTTTTGGCACGGCGCTGTTGTATGACGGCAAACTGTATATCCAGACCGGCAAGGTTAAGGCCGTTTCCAAGCAGATTGCCGCCAATCCGAAGGTTGAAATCTGTGCTTTCAATAATGGCAAATGGATTCGTGTCGCCGGCGAACTGGTGAATGACGATAGCCGTGACGTTAAGGTTGCCATGCTGGAGAAGATGCCGATGCTGAAAAAGATGTACAGCGCGGATGATGACAATACCCAAGTGCTGTACTTCAAAAATGCGACGGCAACGTTCTATTCCTTTACGGATAAGCCGGAAGTCATAACATTTTAAATTAAATATATAACGGGATTCCGTGAAAGAAAGAAGGGAACAGAATATGAATCTCTGTAAAAAACTTCGTACCACCTGCGCTCTGGCGGTTGCAGCCTGCCTTATGTTTGGCGGAGCAGCATGGGCTGAATCGGTTGTGCCTGCAAAAAATACTGCTGCGAATTCCCTCGTGAACTGTGAAACAAGGAACAATGCGGGCATCCAAAGCATCATCGGGGCATGGAATATAAAAGGAGCACCGGATGAAACGCTTCTGGCAATCCATAAGGACGGCACCTATGAGTTCATGGACAAAAAAGGCGACGGTTCCTGTTACGGTACAGTCAAAGTAATCTTTGAAAAACATCCCGACGGTTCCAGGACGCCCTGGTACAACTTCTATAAGAGCGACGGCACCCAGTGGATGGGCTTTACCAAAAATGAAGCCAAAAAAGTGGAGACGGATCTTTGGTCCGGGCATGACGGCGCTGTTCATTTTGTTCGCAGACTGGAAAACAAGTACCATAAAACAGGAAAAAATATTAATGTGGACGATTACCTCGGCGTCTGGGGCTGCGGCAGATGTACTGTCGTTATCGACAAAGAAGATAGGGGCTATCTCGTAAACGTCAAATGGGCAAGCAGCGCGGCAGATGGTTCCAATTGGACGTACCATTGCGTATATGATGATTATTCTGCGATTCTCCTCTGCAACGGCGGCGGAACCCGCGTGGACTATGTATTTACTGACAGCGGAAAAGAGTCTTGCAAAGAGAGATACAATGACGGCGCCGGTACCTTTGTCATGCGAAAAGGCGTGCTGACCTGGCAGGACAAAAAGGAAAATGCCGGTGCATCCATAGAGCTTCGGCGGTAAAATGTTGATACTGTTGGTATAATAAATTATAAACTTTTTTCAGGAAGGGGCGATGACGATGAACAGGACCTGCAGGATACTCATTATGGGGTTAGCTGTCCTTGTGCTGACAGCTTGGGGAACCTTCGGCAACATAGCGGGGGCGGCGAAGAAACCGGTGGTAGCAAAAGGGCTGCCAGGTATCGCAGTCAAAGGTGAAACTAGCCTGCCGGGGAATTTTTTCCTGTCTTTTGCATACACCCGCAACCTGATCATGCTGGACGGGAAGGGGAACATCGTCTGGTCGAAGCATGAAGATCCGGTCAAACCGGGTGTGATGACCGGCTTTTGGGATTTTAAGAAACATAAGGTGAAAGGCAAAACATATTACAGCTATCACGACAATACGGGCACCTATGACAACTATGACTTGTTCGGCTTTGGCCCGGGGGAGCGGGTGATCCTGGACGAGCATTTCAACGAAGTGAAACGGATCACCTTTGAAGCTTCGGATGTCGTGGAAAAGGGCCATCCGCTGGACGGACATGACTTCCTGCTGATCGATCTGGATCATTATATTATGTCCGGTTACATCCGTGACAAGGTGTATAACATTCCGGGCTATGCCCAGGGGTCGCAGGTCATCTACTCGTATCTTCAGGAAGTGGACCACGGCAAAGTGGTCTGGGACTGGAAGAGCATCGATTATCCGGAACTGTACGGCTATACTGTAGAAGAAGCGGAGCCCACAGCGGATGATTTCGCCAATGAGAAGACCAAAGGGCCGGATTATGTGCATTTCAATGCTATGCGTCTGGATGAAGCCGGACATCTGATCTGCTCTTTCCGGCATATCAGTTCCATTCTCTGCCTCGACCGGACAAAGCGGAAAAACCAGATCGTCTGGAAGCTTTCCGGCCGGGGTGATGAATTCGGCCTTGCGGAACATGGTAAGACGTCTTCCCAGCATTACGTGACAGTGGATGGCAATTACGTTACCGTCTTTGATAACAACAACCGCGATAAGCAGACCCGCGTCGCTTCGTATGTGTTAAATACTGCAGAGAAGAAAGTGGAAGTGGCCCGCTTCTACTCCTTCCCGGGCAAGTTCTCCGAGGCTTGCGGCGATGTGCAGCATCTGCACGGTGATATGTATGTGATTGGCTGGGGCAAGACAACGAAAGATAATGAGTGCTTGTCCGTCCATGACTTTTCTACCGGCAAGAAGCTGCTGTCCGTTACCCTTGATAATCCCGTTAATTTCACGTACCGCTGCGTCTACTATGATTGAGCAAAGAAAAAATTAAGTTAAACAGAGGTTATATAGTGTGAAAGATTGCTTTTATAACTCTTTGTGCCGCCGGTCAATGGCGGTGGAATGGAGATCACTATGTCTTTCAAAACAGAAGCACAGTTTTCCAAGTGCCGGACAGTAACAAAATGGAAAAGATTATCAATTGCTGTTTGTATGGTAGGCGTGTTGTCCGGTGTGTTTGTTCTGCCGCAGCAGGTTGCCGCCATGGAAACGCAAATGCCTGCCGTCACTGCCTTGCCTTTGCCTGACACAAAAGGAGGATCTGCCGTGGATACCCGGATCGAACAAAATCAGCTGGTAAAAGTAAAAAGTGTTTGGGAAACGCTGCAATGGGCTGGCCGCCGGCTGGACGAATTAAAGCTGGGGGGAGCCGTTGTCCGCAACAGTGTTGGTATTGATTTCTCCGGAGACTGGTACGGACACGAGGTTAAGGGAACGGCTTATGTGATGAAAAATTTCAAATCGCCTGAAAGAGAAGAGTTCGTGCGGGAAATCTTCTTTACAGATGATCTGAAATATTATGATGTCATGATGAAGGATCTGGAGGAACGGTTTGGCAAACCGTATATCTCGGCAGAGGAACCCTATGTGGAATCCAACGGGGGCTGTGTGCAGCACGATTACTATTGGACGGGAAAAGGAAGCATCCACATTTCCGTAGGGCAAAAGCATGACTTTTACGCTTTCCGGTATCATCTCTCGGAAAAGCCGAAGGAGATCAAAGAGCGTCGGGAGCGACTGACTTTTCCGGAGTCTGAAAATAAGGATGACAGAGTGTGTAACGTGAAACGGATTTCATCTGGTTAAATCCGGCGCTGCAGGGGAAGTAACTGCTGCTGCAATTGAATCTGTCAAAAAGAAAAAGGCCAAAGCAAAACGCGTATGTTTTTGCATGGCCTTTTTTTAATGGCTGATACTCTGTCAGATACACCAGTAAAAGTAAAACTATAATCTATCTGGTAAAAGAGTATTTTCACTGTCCTGCGTCTTCTTCATTAATAATGAAGCCGATGCGGCGGCTGTTTTTCTGTGTTTCCTCTTCCTCCGGCACCGGCTCATCTTGGGGCGGACGTTTCAGGGTAATCAGACAGAGGGTGAACTGGGAGATGTGCTGGATCATTTTCAAGGCTTCCCCTGTGTTGGGGTCGAAACCGTAGAGCACGATGAGGTCCGGGTTCCAGTAGCCCAGGCGCTTGATGATGATGGGACGGTTGGAGAAAGAGGCCAGGCTCATGGCTGCCACTTCGTCCGGGGCCAGGCTCTTTTCAAAATTGCGGATCAGTTTGTTGATGCGTTCGCACATGTTAGCGGCTGCGTTTTTGCCGATTATGGAAGTGCTCATTTGTGTTCCTCCCTAGCCTTGTGATGGATTTGGTTGCTGTCGGTTATTCTGTAACTCTTCTATAATTTTATTATAACATGAAACGGAATGGTTTTGGTAAAAATCAGGTTCTATTGCTGTCGGAAAAATAAATTTCACTTTCTTAATTTTTCTTTATATAATATAAATAGCAGAAATTATCATTTCTGCAAAAAAGATTTCGCAAAACCGTACACGATTACTATTCCATGGACTCATTCGCCTGTGGCCTAAGGAGACACTGATTAATTCGTCTGCACACTGACCGGTGTTTTTTGCGACTGACTGCGTCAATGTCCCTCGACGCAGCTAATGCTGCGCCTTCGGGCCATTTCCTTGTCAGTCGCAAAAAGCCCTCGGTCATCGCACAAACTCATTTAATCAGCGTCTCCTTGGAAACTCGGGCTTTGCCCTCAAACAGTCTCGCCACGGGCGGCTCATTTCATCTCATGGAATTACGCAATCGTTCCCGATGTTTTGCTCATTTCTTTTTTGCAGTTTTGTAAGCAACTGTGAAGACAATGACATAAAGCACGCGTGGGGAGTGTTTATGAAGAGAAGTAATAAATTTTATAAGATTCTTGTAGCAGTGTTATTGGCGCTGGCATTTTTGGTATTCGTTATGACGCTGGGTGCACTGCTGTTGGGCTGCGGCAAGACGGCGGATAATTTTAAAACCTTCTCTCAGGAAGAGGCATTTAATATCCGCCAGGTGATTACGGCAGACAGCGCAACATCACGAACTGTAATGTGGCAGTCGGAGACGGAAGAGAAAAATGCGTTTGTGGAATACCGTTTAGTGAAGGCGGAAGATGTTAAAGCAGGTGGAGCGAAAGCGGACGGAACGAAAGCAGAAGGGGCGAAGGCGGACAGAACGAATGCGAGTGAAGTGAAAGCAGATGGCGCAGCCACTAAAACAATAATTAATACACAAAAGGAACGGCTTAACGAAAAATTCACGGACAACGGGAAAACTTCTTTTATCCATACAGTAACGTTGCAAAACTTACAGCCGGGAACGGAATATGAGTACCGGTTAGGCTGCGGTGACAAGCGGAGCGAATGGTCTCGCCTGACTACGGCAAAGCAAAACGTAACAACAGTACAAAACGTAATGGCGGTAAATGGGAACATAACAACAGAACAGGGAAATAACGCTACGTCAAAGGAAAACGCAACAAAGGCTCAGGAGAACAAATTTAAAGCTTTAATCTTCCCGGACAGCCAGAGCGCCAACTATAAATCCTGGGAAGATGTGGCCATGCCGGCCTGGCAGCGAAATCAGGACTCACAGTTTTTTATAAGTATGGGTGATCTCGTGGACAATGGGGAGCATGCTTACCAGTGGAACGAGTGGTTTACCCGCATCCGGCCCATGATTATCCGGATCCCCGTAGCGCCGGTGTTGGGCAATCACGAAACCTATACTTCGGACTGGAAGGTACGGAGGCCTTTGGCCTATCTGCATTACTTCCAATTGCCGAAAGGGGCGCCGGAGAAATTCAGAAATCAGTTTTACTCTTTTGATTACGGTGATGTGCATTTCGTCGTCCTGAACAATCTGATGCGGGAAATGGAGCAGTTCCAGCCAAACA
>JAFZIG010000176.1 GCA_017554485.1 Acidaminococcaceae bacterium
ATTGCCGTCTTGTTCGCAGCTATATTCGTGGTGTTCGTTGCGATATTTGCCTTATTGGCCGCAATGTCCGTTGTGTTTTGGGATATCGCTCCTTCATTTGCCGTGACACGGCCATCCAATGAACTAATGGCTCCTTCGTTCGTCGTCACCCGGCCATCCAGCGCGGTAATGTCACCTGCGTTCTTCTCGATCGCCGTCTTGTTCTTGGCAATATCTGTCTTGTTTGTAGCAATGTCCGTCGTGTTTTGGGCAATGGCTCCTTCGTTTTCCGTTACACGACCGTCCAATGAACTAATGGCATCTTCGTTCGTAGTGACTCTGCCGTCCAGTGCAGTAATGTCGCCTGCGTTCTTCTCGATCGCCGTCTTGTTCGCAGCTATATTCGTGGTGTTCGTTGCGATATTGGCCTTATTCGTCGCAATGTCACCTTCGTTTACTGTCACACGGTCAGACAGCGCATTTGTCGTTTCCGTCGTGGCATAGCTTCCTAAAGCTTCCGCTACCGCATCACCTGTCACGAAGCCTTCATTGTTATCTTCCACTACACCGCATTTTACCTGCAACGCATTAGTGTCAGTATTAAATTCCAGTCCGTTCCCAATTTTAACCTTTAAAGCATTTTGGTTTGCAGAATCGAATTCAAGTCCTTTACCCGCAGTTACACTTATAGCATTCTCATTATCCTGATCAATACTTATTCCATCGCCTGCAGTATAAGTTACTCCGCCACTGCCAGATCCTATTGCTGCTTTCAGTTGTGCCACGTTGACCGCATCCGTATCTGCCGAACCTGCTGCCACGCCAGTAATCTGACGGGTGACTTTAGTACTTGACGTATCATCACCTACTGAAACTGCAGCGTGAGTCGATCTCCAAGCAGGAGTAGTTGAATCCGTAGCATTTTCGCTAAATGGTATTTCATACGGATTAGCCGCATCATACGCAGCACGCTCCGCTATTGAATTGCTTCCTAGTGCTACTCCGGATTCAGCCGTAACTTCCGCACCACTCCCAAGCGCCACACCATATTTGCCGCTGACTTTTGAACTGATACCAATCGCTGTACCAAAGTCTTGCTCAGCCTTGGCGCCCCAGCCCAATGCAACTGTACCGTCTTTACTTGCTTCAGTACTGCCGCCAATCGCAATTCCGTAATCTCCGGTCGCTTTTGACTCATAACCAATCGCAATGGTTTCGCCGGCCGCCGAAGCGCCTGCCGTCGCGCCATGCCCTAATGCGATTGCATAGCTGCCGGTTGCTGATCCGTCACTGCCAATGGCGATATTATAGCCCCACTCCGTCACATCGCTTGCATTTGCTCCATAACCTATTGCAATTGAATTTACGCTTGTGACTGAAGCATTCGGACCAATCGCAATGGCATCCGTTCCCGTTGCGCCGTCATTGTTATAGTTGCCCGTTTCTTCAGAGTTTACACTATAATAATGCACTGTTTGAGCGGCTTCTTCTCCCTCAGCTCTCGCCACAGAAATTCCGTATCCACCCACAAGGTATGCGCTTACCAGCAGCGCGCTAAGGATACGGGCCGTCTTCACACGAACAGAACGTGATCCGCTGCCTTTGGCGTGACATTTTGCAAGTTCACTGACCACCACGTAACAGTTTCTTGCTTTATTCCAGATAACCTTATAAATCTTATTCATGACTAATGCTCTCCTCCCATTAGTGTAAATCAGAAGGTCAGGGAACAGGTAAAATGAACCCGTGCTTTGTCCACTTTATCCGCCTGGCTCTTAAACTCCCGCTTCAGCGGAATCCCAAGCGTCAGGCTGGAGTAGAAGTTCTTGTAGCTGGCCGTAACGCCTACACCGGTGGAAACCAGCGTATTATCGAGTACTGTCTGTTCATTGCCGAAGACCCGGCCATAATCAAAGAAAGCAAAAGCATTAAAAATCCGTTTTTTATCCAACGGCGTCATCCAGGACAGACTGGCGCTGAAACCCGACTGCCCTCCCAGGAAGCTTTCTTCATAGCCCCTCACGCTGTTGCTGCCGCCGATGTAGAACAAATCAGAAGACGACATGTTCTTATTATCATTGGCTACCTGGGCATTCAGGCGCCCGCTCAGCATCTGACCGCCGTTAAGCCGTTTCTGGTACAGGGCGTCCAACCGGTAGGCAGGATAATTGTCACCCGTATTATCCAAATTGTTAAATCCGGTAAAGGCCAGGGTATGTTTATGATACAATACACTGCTTTTGCCATAATGGGTGAAGGAAATATAAGGAGCATAGGTGTTGCGCCTGTCGTCAACCCACTTTATATAGTTATTTGTTTTTGTCCCGATATCCGTTTGGGACTCCTGATGCAGGAACTGGAAGCCAATCTCGTACCTGCGCGTTTCATCCACGACCAACGGATGACGCAGCGTTACACTGCCGGCATACGCATGCCCTTTTACACCGATGCTTTCCAGGTTTCCTTTAACGATCTCTGTGGTGTTAGTCCCGTAATCAAAATCCAGCATGGTACCCATGTTGTTCAACGGAAGAGAATAATTGGAGCCAAATATATTTGTGCCTTTGCTGCGCATATAGTTCAGCCGCAGGGCGTCCCGCTGCCCCGTCAGGCTGCGCACAGTATAGAAGATGCCTTCACGCCAGCGGCCGGAGCTCTCGTACCCATTGTTATCCACGTACAGCGAAATACTCTGGTTGTGCTTCGGTTCAAAAGCCGCTATCTCGTAATCCGTCGTACCGGGCTTTTCCCCGGCATGTACCAGAATGCGCAATTGTATGTCATTGGTAGCATTGAAGCGCTGCAGTCGGTCAGTCAGCTTATCCGTATTGGCTACCTTGCCAGGCTCCAGTTTAATTCGATTGCTAACATAACCCTTCCGTGTATGGCGCAGACCGTTTATTGTCACATTGCCTGTCTTGCCTTCCAGCAGTTTTATCTGCACTACTCCCTCATGGATACGCTGAGGTGGCAGATATGCGCGACAAATCGCGTAACCCTTATCTTCGTATAACTTATTAATAGCCGCCGTCATATCGTACAAATCCTGAAGGGAAACCGTTTTCCCAATATAGGGATCTGTAATGCCTTTTATTTCCGACTCCGTCAGAATCTCAGAAGCATCCGTCTCCACTTTTGCCAGCGAAAATGTAATCTGGGCAGCGCTTTGTTCCGGTTTTTGTGCTTCCGTTTCCACTTTTGCCTTCTGTCTCTCCCGGTCTTCTTCAATCTGCTGGGCCACCCGCTGCCGTTCCATGTAGTCCCGGGCCTGGTTCAGCTGGGCGCCAGCCGGCGGCGGAACAGGCGCCGCCCAGGCTGCCGCCGAAGGAGCTGCAACCGCTGCAGATAATACAACAGAAATGAGCCAACGTCTGTTCGCGGAAGCTTTCACCGAAAATTTCAACATCATCAAAACCCCTTTTTGCTTAAATATCAACTTATATTTATGTTATAAATACTTACTGCTGCCCTGCCTCTATTTCATCTGTTTCTATCTCATCTGTAGTTGCGTTACGGACAGGTACTACACTGAAGGTATTACTGTAGCCGACAAGCCCGTAACGGTCATAGTAGGCAATCTTCCCATAACCGTAACGTATCTGTTCCGGCAGATCCTTGCCTGCCGTCACCCGTCCCATATAAGCTACACTGCCCGCACCGGTCCGTCCGATGACGTTACGTCCTGCAGTCACATCGCTATTGTACAGGATATTGCCCAGGTTCACATCCGCAATCACATCGCGCCCCGCTTTCACCGGTTTCATATACATGACACTGCCAGCATCAGTAATCGTGGCTGTAATATCCTGGTTGGCAAGCACTGTGCCGTTATATGTAATAACACCGCTCTCCATGACTGCGCTCACATCATTACGGGCTCGTACATTGCCATCATACGTAATGTAACCGATTCCGTCATCGACAATAACGCTGCCACCTCGGGCTTCCACATTACCCCTATACGACACGTTTCCTGTCTGGGTGCTCGCTTTAACATCGCCGCTGCCGGCTGAAATAACGGTTCCCATGTACGTAATGTCGCCATTTCCGGCCACCGCCGCCGTCACACTGCCTTTTTTAGCCGTAACGTTGCCGCCGTAATCAATGGATCCGTTGCCGGTTTCCGCTGCCACAGTTCCGGACTGGGATGTTACATTGCCGGCATAAATCACATTGCCTTCCTTCGCAGTACCGGTTACGCCAGTACCGGCATCCACATACCCTCCATATCTGATGTTACCTTTTTCCGTCACTTCCGCCGTCACACTGCCTTTTTTAGCCGTAACGTTTCCTCCATAGGAAATATTACCTGTTTTTGTTTTGGCAGAAACAGACTCGTTGGCGCTCACATCGCCTCCGAGCACGATATTTCCGCTGTCAGTCATGGCATCCACGTCACGGCTCGCTGTCACATTGCCTGTTATAGAAACATTACCGCTGTTATTCAGTAATGTCACATCCCTGTCCGCCTTTACAGCGCCCTCTACTTTAATATCTCCGGTGAGGGAACCCAGGGCTACATCGCCTTTTGCGCTTAACGTCGGCTCGTCGTTCAGACCGGTAACAAGGATTATGCCGCTGTCCGTCATCGCAAGGATTTCATTACCCGCTGTTGCCATTCCCAGCGCTCCGATACTGCCTGTCTTGGTTTCCAGATAAATGTTATTGCCTGCCTCTGTAACTCCTATCAGCCCTATAGTTCCGCTGGTACTTGAGGCGTTAATGTCCCGCGCCGCTGTAATAAAGCCTAACTGTAAGATGTCGCCTCCTGCGGTTTTCAGCGCCACATCCTTACCGGCGCTTGTATCACCGTAAGCCTGTATATTGCCGTTTTCCGTCTGCACAGAGACATCCTGTGCCGCATTTACTGTTTCTCTCATCCACACGTCGCCATTACCGGTATTCGTGGCGTTTACGTTTTGGGCTGCGCCTTCGGCCACAGTCAAGGATATGAAACCGCCCTGGCCCGAAGCGATAACATCCTTCACCGAACCTCCGGTAACATTCATGGCAATATCGCCGCTTTCATTGTGGGCTTCCGCGTTTTCACCGGCAGTAAACACGCCCTGCATGGTGATGTTGCCGCTCTTGCTGGCAGCAATCACATCCCGTCCTGCGTTCACCAGACGGTCTGTTGAATCCGGGCTACCCAAATCAATATTTCCGCTCACCGTTTCCAGTTTCACATCCCGGCCGGCATCCAGCAACGGAACTATACCAGTCTCCTTTGCGGTAATATCCCCGCTCCTGGTCTTAATCACCACATCCTGCCCGGCGCTTACCGTATTCTTTACTTCAACATCGCCGGATGTTGTGGAAACATATGCATTACCGGTTTCTGCCGTTACCTTATTATTTACTGTAAGAGAAGCGTTCTCCGTCATCAGCGTGATATTTCGCCCGGCAGAAAGAACCTCATCATCCGGCAATTCAATCAGCACCCTGCCGTCTTCCTGGGCGGAAAGGACCATATCCTGCCCTGCCTGCACGTTTTTCTTCACCACGACATCGCCGTCCTGATTTTTGGCGGTGATGTCTTCACGGGATTTAACATCTCCGTCCAGCGTCAGCGTCCCATGCTCAACAGTGACAGCAACATTTGTCGCTTCAATATCACCGTATACAGAAGTGTTACCGTTTCTGGAATGTACGAAAACCCCCTGTCCGGCCGCTACCTTGCCGCCAACGGTTACATTTTTCGATTCACTGTTTACATACACATTCTCTCCCGCGTCTATATCGCCATATGACCAAATAGTATAGCCCTCTGCCGTCATATGCCGGTCTGCTTTGACCGCAGAACTGTCTGCCAGTATAACACTGCCGATCCGGCTGGCCACGGTTGCATCCCGGCCTGCGCTGATACTGCCTTGCGCATTGATTCCTCCGCCAAAGACACGCAGCGTTACATCATTACCCGCAGAGATCGCGCTTTCCCTGTGCATGTTAATCGTGCCTGATCTGCCTTCCACAGTTACGTTATTCCCTGCGTCCAGGTTCCCCTTCAACAGTGTCTCACCCTGGTAGCCGGTTTCGGTCTTAATGTTACCTGTCGCGGTAACGGTGCTGTATATGTTGATATCGCCGCGCTGGCTGGTTACGGTAAAATCGTTCCCCGCCGCGAGTACCGTCCCGCTTTCCACAGTTTGTCCCAAATTCACAGGGCCGTCCCCGGTTTGCAGTTTGATATCGTGCCCCGCATCCAGGATGGGCTTTCCTTTATCAGAAGCTCTGACATCGGTGGTCCGGATCGCGCCACTGCCTGTCGTAACGGAAATATCGCCGGGAACAATGATCCGGTTGTCAATGGCGATATCGCCCCTGTCCGCGACCAGTACCACATCCCGTCCGGAAGTGATGTCGTCCCATTTAAGAGCACTCTCTTTCTTTGACGATTCCAGAGTCAGGTTTCCGTCCTGTCCTGTACGAAGAACCAGGTCCCGGTCCGCCACTGCCCTATCCGTCACGGTAATATCGCCGCCCTGGCTCAGGCCCTTAATATCCTGCTTCGCGGTAATGGCGCCGGTCATAATGATATTGCCGGTCCCGCTTTCCGCGATAACGTCCTGCGCGGAAGCGATACGGCCCAAAAGCTCGATTTCGCCGCCCCGGGTGGTAACCGTAAAATCACCTGTCCCGGTTGTCAGCGGATTCAAATTGTTGGTAACCAGAACTTTGCCATCCTCTGCAGTCAGCGAAATGGCCTGCCCGGCATAGATCTTTGCGTATGCTCCCTGTCCCACATCCAGGCTGCCGCTGCCCGTCGTAGCAATATCCAGGTTCCTTCCGGCATTTACATCGCCGTCCAGACGGATATCACCGCCCTTGCCGGTAACGGTTACATCCCGGTCCACGCTTATGTCAATGTCCGCAATCCGGGCATTGCCGCTACCCGTCTCCATGACAGCATCATTCCCGGCTTCGATTACCAGATTATTCAGCGCGGTAGCGCCTGCTTCATTGCGCACCGCCACATCGTGCCCTGCCCTGAAGGCTGACCCGGTCCCGACGCTGATATCGCCATTCTTATTGGTCACGGCAACATCCCCGGTGTCCGCTTGAATACTGGTATTAACAAGGGAAATATCGCCTGATTTCTGCGTAACGTTCGCATTCCAGGCTGCGGAAATCCGGCTGTTCTTTACTTCCAGAATGTCGCCATCGCTGAACAGCGTAACATCCCTGCCGGAAACAACAGTCTCATCAATCTGCAGCGGGCCATCCAGCGCTTTCAGGGATACATCCCTGCCTGCCGCGACGTCAAGCCCGGACAGTGCAAGCCCTTCTGCCGCAGCAATTTCCACATCTTTCCCTGCCCGGATATCATCCGCATGGGACACCGTTCCATTTACAGACCATTCTTTCACGTTACCGTCCGCCTGCAGGGAACCCTTAACCAGAATATTGCCTTGCTGCTGCAGCAGGATGGAGCCTTCTTCCCCTTTCTTTCCTGTTCTCGTTTCAATACCATCAGAAGAAACCGTCAGGGAACCTTCATCCAGATTCCGCAGCGCTACATCACCATATACGGTATCCACGACGGCTGCGTCCAGATTGGCCCCTGCATGGGCATAGGCAATCACGCTGCCGTCAATGGCTTTCACCGGGTTCCCCGCTTCGTCCTGTATCGCCCTTTCCACACCGTTTGCCTCGAAGTTGCGGAACTCATTTCTCTCATTATCCAGCAGCACATAGCCGGCGCTGGTGGTGACGACGCTGGCTGCTTTCAGCGCGCCGTTTTCCGTCTCGCTAATGCTTCCCTGCTGCGAAGTCAGTAAAATACCTCCGCCGCCTGTGTAAATCGTACCGTCCCCTGCTTTGTTCAGGGTTCCGGCTGCCACGGTGTTGTTCAGGGTAATATCAGACTTTGCGGTAAGTTTAACAGTCATTCCGGCGGCTATATTGTCTGTGGTCTCCAGCTTGCCTTCACTGTCTGCAACCAGATCCACCGACGTTTGGATTGCGCCCAGCTTCATAGTAGTATTTTCGCCCAACAGGCCTTTCACACCCTTCAGGTTGGCGCTTCCTGCCTCCAGACTGATTACCGTGCCGCTGTTCAGGATGCGCAGCGGTGCTTCTTCACTGCCCACTATGCCGTCTTGCGCATTCACATTGAACTGCAGCTGTTTTCCTGCATTCAGATAGGCCTGAGCATATTGGGCATCCTTTGTCATTTCGATACCCTGAGTGGAATTCAGGGCAATAGTATCCCCGGCGTACAGGGAACCCACCCGCAGTACGCTGTTATCTCCTGTCGTAATCATATTCCTGATGTAAATGCTGCCATCAGCGCTGGCTGTCAGCAAATCGCCCGACAGGTTCACACCCAGATATTTATCACTGGCTCCGATATCTTTCGTTCCGCCATAGGCGATAAGATTCTTTGAATGAATATTACCGTAATTTACATCAATTCCTTTCAGCGCGTTGTAGATACCTTCCTGGGTGTACAGGCGCACGTCCTGACCGGTAGCGGTGATAAGCCCCGCATTCACCGGGGAGAAGACGCCCTTTTCATCGCTGCGGCCCGCGATAAACGCGTTATCGCCATGGGCTGTAATGTTCACCTGTCCCGTCGCCTTCACGCCCAGGGGGCTCATGTTGCCGATAACGAACTTTTCTACCTTGCCGTCCGTTTCCACCTCATTTCCGTCCGCGTCCCGGGCCACAGGCACCTGCCTGCCGTCAGCGTCCACAGCAAAGGTCAGGATGTGGCCCGCGGTATCGTACATGGTCACGTCTTCCGCATCCGCGTTGGCCAGCAGTTTCAGATTAGCTATAGCTTCATCTGAGCTGCCGGTGATGTCTTTGTACAGAATGGTGGTAGTTTCATCGCTGTGCATGCCGACGCCTTTCGCGACCAGGGTAACATTTTTCCCCTGCACATTGGCAACTTTCTTCTGGGTCTCCGTCGTTACGCCGCTTTCCTTGTTAATGATGGCGTTGCGGATAGCATAAAGCATCTGTTCCTTCGTCCAGACAAAGTGCGGGTTTGTATACTTGTCCACAATAGCCTGATAGGTTGCGTCCCCGGCCAGGTACTCATCCGCCGAAGCGTATTTCAGCGTACCGTCCGCATTGGTATACTCGGCTTTCAGGTCGTCGTTGGCTTCGCCGCTGGCACAGAGAGCCATCTGTCTTTCCACCCTGGCCTTGTAATTCGCTGCGTCCTGCTTCAGGCCTGTGATATACGCACCTTCATATTCCGTTGTACCGGCGATGAGGCCCGCGTCGATCCAGCGTTTTACCAGATCGTTTTCGTCCATGTTATTGGTGGTTTCCGTCTCCGGCAGGGCATCCAGCAGGCGCCCGCTGTTTGCTGTCAGCGCCACATCCCCTTCCCGGGAAACAATGGATCCGACCCGCATGTCGCCGTCCTCTTCCTGCAGGTAAATACCGGCGCGGGCGCTGGCATTCACTGCGGCGGAATCCGGGTTCATTCCGTAAGGTTCCGCCTGGGTATCCAGGACGATCTCCTGCTCAGCCGTACCGATGCCGCCGTTAAGGCTGGTAAGTGTTACATCCAGCCCCCGTACCGTCGCATCTGCGCCTTCCTGGGCAATATTGCCCTCTGCTGTCAGCGCCACGTCATCCAGCATGCCTGCCCGGTTCTTTCCTTCACTGGCCAGCTTCTTAATGACTGCGTTACCGGGCAGAAGCTGCCCATCCGCCGTGCCGCCTGCCACATTCACCGTAATTTTGCCGCCCTGCAGGGACCGGGCAGAAAGCTCCACAGCGTCCGTCGCCGTATAGGTTCCGTCAGGATTGGCGGAGCGGCTTCCCAGGGACGTAATATGAATATTTTCAATGTTATCCTGCGCCTCTATATTAACCTTTCCGGCTGTCAGGGCCGTATTCCCCTTCTGGATGACGCTGCCCCTGTCAGCCTGCAGAGTGACCTGCCCTCCTGCGGAATTGTTCTGTATGTTATCCGTCAGGACCAGGTCAACGGGATTTTTCACATTCAGGCTTTCACCTAAGGTGTTTCTCACTGCGATGTTGCCGTTTTCGCTGCCGATAAAACCGATGGCAATATCCTTATCCGCTGCCAGGGAGAAGGTCGTGGACTGGGTAGTGCCGGTCTTGGTGTTCCATTCCAGATGATATTTGGGATTGGACCAGAGCGCCCACCAGTTGCCGCCCTCCTTCCACTGCGCGGTCACCGTCCGGGTTTCACTGGTCACACGATTTTCATAGACATAACCGAACTCGCTTTCATTCAGCTTTTTCCCTGTTCCGAACAGCGACAGTGTTTTATAAGCATCGGAAACCTCCCCGATAAATTCGCCGCTGCCCAGTTCCCGTTTTCCTTCGTTCTTTTCCCGGACAGGCGACTTTTCATATTTGGACAGGCTGCTGGTATCGGTGTCAATGTTCAAAGCGCCCCAGAACAACGTAGAATCTATCTGGTGATAGTATTTGGTAATGCCGGTCTCCGAGCCCAGGGTCCAGTTATAACGCTGTCCCTTCTTTACAGAATAGGTGCCTTTGGTTTCGGCGCCGTCATTATACCCGATGCCGTCCGTTACAAGGGTCGCCTCCTCCGCTTTTGCGGTGTCTTTTGCATACTGGCTGTAATTGGTAATAGTCTTTGTGAACGCAGGAGTATACTCCGTCCAGGTATCCTGAGCCACATCGGTAATGGTAATCTTGCCTTCCGTATCGTTATTCAGTATCTTGCCTGCCTCCAGGCTATATTTACTGTTGTTGGTGATGCTGATATCCGCGCCGCCGTTCATGGCCAGGATCTTGCCGTTCCCGGTGCTGGAGATACGGCCCGACAGGTAGATCCGGCCGCCCTGGGTATCAATATCCTCCATGACCAGGTTTTGCGCCTCCGGATCATAGTACACCTGTACGATATACTTGAAGGCGCCGATGGTATCATCGTAGACCATCCTGCCCCCGTTGTTCACCTTGTACAGGGTACGTCCCTTCACGGTAACAGGGGTCGCGTTTATTATGAACGGTTTCCCGTCAGGCCCCGTAAACTGTCTGTACACTATATTTGACTCATCCGCATCCTGCGGAACCTCTGCCTCGTACTTGCTGAAACCGCTCTGGATGAGGCCGTTCACATTGATGTCCGAAGCCGCAATATAGATAGCGCCCCCGGCGATACGGCCCGCCGATGCCTGCGTAATATCCGTTCCTTTCGCTATCAGGCCCACATCGACCTCTGTCGTTGTTGCGTCAGTCACTTGCGATTTGTTTATGATTTTCTGGACTTCCGCGCTGTTCAGATCCTGTGGCCTGCCGCCGATATTCACTATGCCGTCCACATAGTCCTGGGATATACTGCCAAGAGCCGTCAGCCGCACCGTCTTACCGATGATATCTGCGCCCTTCGTATCTCCGGAGCCGATGTTGATGTCCCCGCTGGCATTGTGGATATGGACATCACCGAACTCGTTGGTAAGATTACCTGTAACAGCTACATTGGTAACCGGATGGTATTCACCCGTATTCCCCTGGGCATCTTTGACTTTGATCGCATCGATATACGGATTGTCATTTTCCACAAGGATGGCGCTGGCCTCACCGGAAGCGGCATCATTGTGCAGTTCCGTAAAGGCAGCCTTGCTGTCTTTATTCTTGTTCAGCTTGTTGATGTCCTCATTCTTAGCCACGCTGCTCAGCGTCGTGCCGGTACCCCGGAAGAAGATTTCGCCGCCGGCCTCGCCTACACGGGCCCCGTTTAATTTAAGGTACGCGTTGGAATGGTTGGTCACCTTTATCTGGGGAGTGCCGCCGGCATCCAGTTTGCCTGTGCCGGTGAGTGTATCTGCGTTAATACTGATATTGCCGCCGCTGACCAGGAGTTCCGGAATTTCCACATAGCGTACGGTAACGCCGCCGGCCTTATAGACCCGGATCGTTTTGCCGTCAACTATCTGGTCCTCATAGAGACCGTGTTTATCCATGTCCTCCAGGATGCGCTGGCGTTGCTGCACATAGCCGTAATAGGCGGCCGTATCCTCCTGATCACTTCCGGTGCCGTAATCTTCGATCAGTTTTTCCACAGCAGCCAGCTGGCTGCCTAACTGGCTGGCGTAATCCATTTCGCCGGTTTTGACAGCGTCCTTGCTGATGGCGATGGTAGAGCCCTCTGTGCTGACGGCAAAATCCTGCCAGGAGCCTTCCGCCGGGGTCAGGCCTTCCGGCAGGGCGACACCGCTGATCTCAATGATGGCTTTGCTCG
Organism: Acidaminococcaceae bacterium; assembly: GCA_017554485.1. Taxonomy (GTDB): domain Bacteria; phylum Bacillota; class Negativicutes; order Acidaminococcales; family Acidaminococcaceae; genus Succiniclasticum. Next base: position 12,182 of record JAFZIG010000176.1, read on the forward strand.
CAGTGCCGGTCTTTAAAGAACCGTCCACCTTTACGAAATTAGTATTGGTTTCTTTGATATTGGACTTGCCCGGCTCGTTGGCCAGCACCTGATGATCGTCCTCGTCTTCGTCCCGCCAGCCAAAGAATTTTATCTTGGAAACATCCTTCTTCAAAGATTCCGTGCCATTGTCCGCCGTAATGTTGATATTACGTACCGAAGTAGCGCTGCCGCCGGCTCCTACTTCCACCTGCTGGTTGTTTTTCAGGTCATAGGTTACTTCCGGATCCGTATAAACTGAAAACAGCGTACGGTTATAGGCTGTAGCCCCCGTGGTTATCTTCACGGAAGAACCCGCCCCGTCCGTGTCCGCCCCGGCGAACAGGTTGATATCGTGGCCGCTGTACAGGCCTCCATCCACTTTAATCTTATTGTTCCGGGTCACGTTGTTTTCGGTATGGGCAATGATTATGCCCTCCACCCCTCCGGTATAGGCTTCCGCCACCGTATCCAGCGTCAGGTCGTCGCCGGCGCTCAAGGTCAGGTCCCCGTTTTCATAACCGCCGTCCTGCTTCAGACTGCTGTTTTTGCCTACGGTGATCCCGTTGGCGGAAGTTATGGTATTATCGCTGTACACCCAGATGTTTTCCGCAACGCCGCCGCCCTTACCTTCCACCTTGTTGGTGTAGTCCAGTTCTGTATGGGCGTCGTAAACCTGTCCGGTTTTTGTGGTAACCCTGCTGTTTTCACCCACTTCGATATTCGCCTTGGTATCCACCACTGCGTCGGATTTCACGTTGGGAGAAAACTGGATCACGCCGCCGATGTTCATGTGGTTACTGTAGGTCTCGCCATCATCGGGACCCACATTAGCATGGTTCACCGCCTGCACATAGGACCGGCCTGCGTTCAGCACGGTATCTTTGGCCAGTACAGTTTTTGTATCCATGGCCAGTTTATTGTCGGAATTGGCCCAGGTAACGCTTAGAACGCCGCCTGCCCCGGTCTTGGACGTGCCGTTGGAAGTGGCCGTCTGCTCTGCGGTAATGCCAGCCGTGTCCGCCACGTTCCATGTACCGGACAGGGTCGCCCTGTTCGTGGTCCTGGTATCCAGCGTAACCGTGGCATGGGCGCCGAAATCCGTCAGGCCGCCGCCGTCACCGTCGGCCAGGCCTCGTGTCTTGCCATTGCCGCCTGCCGTGATTGCCAGATTGTTCACATCGCCGCCCCCGGCTTCCACCAGGCTCTTGTCGTCCCCTTCCGCTATGGCGTCGCCGGCGCCGATGGAAGACACGGCCCCGATGGTGAAATTACCCAGGACGCTCCTGCGGCTGGCATTGTTTTCCGTAGACAGATCCAGATTGGTGACCGGCTTTGTTACCTTGACCGTTTCTCCCTGATGTTCCCCTCCGGCGACGGTTTCTTCGGTATCCTCTGTCTTATATGTCTCCTTACCCACAGCCACCTTAGCCGTGGTTTCAGTAATAGCCCTGGATGCGTTAAGGTTCACGTTTATTCCCACGGATACGCCCGTGCTGTGTGTCTCCCCGTGGATCATGTCCGTGCCTACCCTGCCGATAACGGACTTCGCCTCCACATTGTCCGCCAGCAGTTTATTGTTGTCCGCCACAGTGACCAGCGCCTGGGATTTGGCCGTAGCGTTGCTGTGCATCACGGCGACGCCGGCCAGCAGGCCCACATCCGTGCCTCCGGATTCCGCCTTCAGCACAGGAGCATTGTCCGCTTCCAGCCGCAGCCGGTCTGCGGTAAAACTGTTGTTGCCGCCGTTTACGCTGACGGCTGCTGTGCCGGTATCCGTTGCCCAGGCGTTGTTTACCAGCACCTCAACACCGCCTATCGATACGCCGAGAGCTTTGGCCGCCGTCCGGCCGGCCCGGTCAGCCTGAAGGGTCAGGATAGCCGGCAGATCCAGCGTCACTTCCCTGTTATTTCCGTCTTCATCTTTGACGGTAACGGTCTCTGTTTTGACGATCCGTTCCGCCGTCAGGGAACTGCCGCTTTCTACGGTGACATAGTTGTCCGCTTTGTCCTCGTTATTGGCGACGCACACCTGCACGCCAACACCGCTCAGGGGTTGCACGCCCAGCATATAGGCCCTGCTCTTTACCGTATCCGTTGACTTCAGCGTCAGATCCCCGTCTGTTGCCTTGATGGTACCCGTGTTCACCGATACGCCGGTGGAACCTTTGGTCACGATGCCCGCATAGCCAACACCGATGCCGACTACGCCTGCCGACGCCTGGGTAGTACGCACGCTGACGGCCTCATCCTTATCCTGCCTGTTGGCCTGCTGCGCCACCAGAGCCACATTTTTGCCAGTGATGGTAGAATTGTCCACATCAATATCATTCTGCTGGTTCAGGTGGAACAGGGTATCCGTCACATTCACCGCAAGGCCTCCCAGCCCGCCGGTACCCCCGTTCAGGAGCGCGTCATTGTATTCGTTATTGAAGACTGTCACGTCACCGGCAGCGGCTTCCACCACGGATTTGCCACGCACATAGGTATGCACGCCGGCGCCGGTGATCCCGTCGCCGTTTTTGGCAACGGTCTTCATCCGTTCTTTCATCTTGCCCTTCTCTTCATCGGTCATGCCGTAGAAGTGTTCGGACAGGTCGTTAGCCGCGATTTCATTGATCTTTTCCAGGGTCTTGTTCACCGCGTCCTTATGGCTGAAAGTACCGCTGTTCTTTTCCTCATCCTTGACATCCTCTGTATCACCCAGACCGCTGTTCACGGTTACGGCTAATACGTTCACCCCTATTTCCGCACCGCCTATCGCCACGCCGGCCGCGGTAGAATCAATTTCCCGCCGGGTCTCGGTGGTCACAGCCAGTTTGTCTTTGGCCTTCAGGGTGCTGTTGTCGATGATGGTGCTGACGGCATCATTGAAGGTGTTCACATCCACGCCTACGCCGATACCGGCCATCAGGGCGCCGGCGCCGGTACCGGTCCGGTCCTTCACAGTCAGTTCATTTTCCGTATTTATGGTAATGGTATCCGCCGTCAGGGTACTGCCCGCGATCCGGCTGGTCACTTTGGTCTCAATATTGTTCACTGCAACGCTGGCTGCTATGCCGCCGCTGAAGGGACTGACCGCAACGCCTGCGGAAACCAGCGTGGCTTCCAGCTTGGTACTGTTTTTGGCCCCTACAGTCAGCTCCGTCTTGTTCCCGTTCTCTTCGTTATTTTCAGCGTCGCTCTTCAATTCGCTGTTGGCCACGTCGGCGGTTACGGCGGATGCTTCGTCCGCCACGCCCACGCCCACGTTCAGCGACGCGGCTACCCCTTGCTGGGTAGGCGCAATGGCGGCGCCGGCGTCAATATTCAGGTTATAGACAGCGTCCCCGTGAGTCGCTTCTACCTTCGCTTTATCCTTATAGTGCAGGGTCGTATTAGTCACCGTGGCAATGGTGGAACTTTCCAGACTGCTGGTGCTTACGTTATCGCCGGTTTCTACGGCAACAGTAGAACTGCCCGCGATGCCGGCGGTCACGTTAAAGGAAGACATGGCCTGCTTCGCGTCTGCCGTTACGGAGAAGTCCTTCGCGTAAATTGTATTTAAGGTTTTACTGCTGTCGTTGATCTCATAGCGCTTCGCTTCATCGTTCCACACTGCTTTGGAGGTGGAAACGCCGGCCGCCGTTACCCGGTCGATCCGGTTGGTGGAACCGGTAAAGCCCACCCCGGCGCCAACGTTCTGGCCTACGCCGATGGCAGCCGATCCGCTGAATTCCGCCACGTTGGTATAATCCGCCGCATGGACGGTTACGTCGCTGCGTCTATCCGCAGAATTGATTTGGGAATCCAGCACTTTCGCCGTTGTGGCGCCGCTTACCTCGTTCAGGTTCACAACGCCCGCGATGGAACCGGCGATGCCGCCGCCTGCGCCACCGCCGCCGCCCATGTTCACGGCAACGCCGCCGTTGGCCATAGCAGACGAAATGGAATGGGTCGCGGAAGCATCCACCACCACTCCGCTCTTTTCTGCTTCTTTGCGGCCTTTTTGCAAGCGGCTTACGCCATACTTCTTAGTATCACCCTCGCCCTCTGTAAAGGAACCGGCAGACCAGGTTTTCATGCTGACAGAGCTGTCGATCATGTAGTTATTATCTTCATCATTAGCCTTCAGCCCGTCGTTAACCTTTATCTTGTTGCTCTCACTGCCTTTGGCCGCTACAGTGCTGTTTTTGATCAGCGCCTCCGTCGTGCCGCTGATCTCGTTATTGGAACCGGTGACGCCGATAGAGGCAGACAGGGCGCTCCCCTGCAGCGCCACATCCAATAAGCCCGCGTAGTTGGAGATGGCCTCGTCGCTGCTGGCCACCACGCCTGCATTGCCCGTACTGCTGATATCCGCATTTTCAATCTTTGCGGCCACGTTGTTGGCAATATAGTTATGGCTGCCGGAACCGCCGATAGCAGCGCTTCCCTTCCATGTCCCGGTTGCCCCCGCCGCCACACTTAAAATATCGGCCTGGGACGCGGCGCTGATATCCAGGTTACCCGCGTTCATGGACCTGGCGTCCTGTTTGTCCGTATAGGTTACCTCTGCCGCAGTATCGTCTTTAATGCGGTTCACGCCCACGGCCACCACGCCGGTCACGTAGGTATTCTCCCCGCTCACCTGCAACGCGGCCGCGCCGGTCTTGATGGTGGAAGCCGTGGTCGCCTTGACGTTCACCAACGCGCCTTTCTCCGTATCGTTTTTATCCACCGTGGTATCATGCAGGCCCGCCGTATTGGTCTTCAGGATATTGGCATCCGCGCCGATCCCCTGGGCGCCCAGATACGACTGTTTCGTAATACCCACGCCCGCTGCCACCGTGGTAGCCCGGGAGGTATCCTTTGACTCAGCGGAAATGGAGGCGCCCTGGACGTTTTTCTTCACCGTGGTGATATCCGCGTTGTTGATCTCGGCCCGCAGCCTTTCTTTGTTGGTAGTTGTGTCGTTGTTTTTGGAGTCCCGCTCGCTTTCCGTCATGGCCACGCCGATGCCCAGCGCCACCTTGCTGCCCTTCCAGGCCACATCCACGTCGCCGGCGATAGTGGTCCGCTGGGTTGCGTCGGTGGCTTTCACGGTCACGGACGAGGCGTTGCTGATCTTGTCTTTGTATGTACCTTTCTTGCCGTTCTTATCCTCCCCGATTACGGCAATGGTATCGTTATGGCCCCGGTTCACGGCAAAATTACCTTCCGCGGCAAAATTGTTGTCCTCGGCATTGTTGACCGCCGCGCCCACGGAAAGGGCCAGCTCATAGGCGTTGTTATTAGCGTCCAGGGAAACATTCACTCCCCTGGCCGTATCTTTTGCATTGATTACATTGTCGCCCACGTACACACCGGTAGTGTTTCCCAGGAAGTTATAGGCCAGCCCCAGCCCCAGCGAGCTGCCCTTGGCGCCGGCAAAATCACCGGTGATGCTCAGCAGGTCGCTGTCGTTCTTCGCCGTGCCGCTCACCGCATTGGCTTTGATGCCGCTGCTGTCATCGTCTCCGTCCCGGTTGCCGGTAACGGACGCAACCGCTTCCTGGACCAGGTCGTTAAACGCGAACGAACCTGCGCCGCCCCATTTTTCGGTGCTCAGGCTGAAGCCCGCGGCCACGGTCACCGCATTGGTATCCGCATGCACGGCAGCCTTCACGCTGTCCGCTGCCAGTTTCTTGTTGCCGGTAATATCCGCGGTAAACCGGCTGGTCAGGTTGCCCACTGCAACGCCGGCGCCCATGGCAGCCGCTTTGCTGCCGGCAATATCCACCGCCACATTGACAAAAGCGCTGCCCGCATCCGCGCCCAGTTTCTGTTTCGCTTCCTCGCTCAGGTAACTGCTGCCGGAAGGATCTTCTTTGCGTTTTTCCAGATACTCTTTATACGGATTATCCTTTGTTCCGGAAATATCCCGGCCGGTTACGGAAACGTCCCCGGTGGCCTTGATTGTATCCGCGCCGCTGATAAAGGCCCGGTTCGTGTTCGTCAGTTCAGCCACAGCCAGCGTACCCGCCGCGTCAAAGCCGTGGGCGGAAGTAGTAACGCCAATGCCTACGGCGGCGTTTACCTGGGTAAGGGCATCCTCCCCTGCTACCGTAATATCCTTCACACCGGTATAGGAACCGCCCTGGATGCCGCTCCGCATGTCATTTTTAATTTCGCTGGCCGTCGCCGTGATACCGGCTGCAATGGCCCGGCCCGCGTCTGCGGAATTGGCAAAGGAAAAATCGACGCCGCCGGCCACCTGGATGTCGCCGTCGTAGGTGCGGATACTGATATCCGTACCGTTTTCCGTCTCCGAATCGCTGCCTGCGCCGCCGGTCAGGGTGTCATCCAGCAGCAGCGCGTGCACGCCGCTGGTACTCTTGTTCACGGAAAGGCCAAAGGTCACGGCGCCGTTGTTGCCGGTTCCCTGGCTGTCGTTGGTGACGGCCAGACCTAAAGCCGCAGCCGCTTCCGCACCGTTCCGGATAGCAGAACTGTCCACCAGGCCGGCGCCGGTAATGCCGGCATTGCTTATCTGCGCATTCACATTGCGGTTCAGCGAGTTCAGGGCAACCGCCGCTCCCAAAGATCCCTTATGGGCCGCATTGTTAGAAGCCACTCCGGCGCCGCCGGTAAACCAGTTCATGGCCGCTGCCCCTGACCAGGCGCCGGTAAAGATATCATCCGTTGCTTCGGTTACAAGGGCGCCGCCTTTGCTGCCGTCCTCTTTGCGCAGGGTCAGGTTCGTGTTGTCAATGACCGCCGCCGTACCGGCGTTGTTCCGGTTCAAAGTCAGACTGCCGGCCAGCGCTGCGTTAAAGCCGTTGTCTGCCGGGTCATTGTTCTGGGGAATAGGGTTAAAAACACGCTTTCTTTCGGCAAACATGGACTTCCCGCCCCATCCCCAATCCTTGCCTTTTATCTTGGAACCTGCCTTATTAAGCAGGTTTTCAGGCGTACTGATCACGCCCTGAGCGAAACTAAAGATATCGTTCTTGCCCTGGGCGCCATATTTCTCAACTTTGTTTATCAAATCGAAACCCGCGTGGTTCTCTGAATTGCTGACGCCTTCCACGGCCACGGCATTAACGCTACCGTCGTTCCGTGCCCTGACATCAATGTCCGTAGCGGTAACGCTGCCCCGGGCCGCCCCTGCCTGGGTTTTCCCCCCCAGCATATATTTGACATCCGTTTTTGTATCTTCAAAATCCCTGTCCATCTTCCGGACGGAACCCCGGTCCGACGCCAGCTTCCGGGCTGCAGCCAGCGTGTTGGCCGAGATAATTTTGTTCTGTTCTTCTGTGCTTTTCTTGGCAAATTCTTTCGTATCCGTATCTGTTTGTTCCTGATTGGCATACTCAATAGAAGTGTTTCCGTCCTTGTGCGTTACCGTCTCCGTGCCATTATCGCCGATCACCGCCATGCTGTTTGTCTCCAGCCAGTTCACGGCTACGCCGGCCCCCACGGTAAATTTAGATTTGGAACTGCCCAGGACCAGACTGCCGGCAATGTTATTGACAGTGATATCGTTCAGCGCAGTCAGCGATACCTTGCCCGGGGCGTCCAGAACCGCCTCGTCATCTACCAGGACCAGGCTGTTGCCACCGCCGTTCTGCAGGCTAAAGGTGCCGTTCCACTCACTGCGATCCGCCTTGCCGGCGCTGTAAAGGATACCCATTTCAAACACTTCAGCGCCGGCATGGAGCGAAATATCGCCTTCCGACTTGTCTTCACCGGAACCGGCTTTCAAGTTCACATTCTTGCCAACCAGGACCAGGCCGTCCGCCGAAATATCCTGCCAGGCAACACTGGCGCCCGCGCCCGTGCCGTTAGTCTCGGAAAAAGCCAGAAATTCGCCGGCGTTACCCGTACCGCTGATAACTTCGGTCTCCCCTTCCGCCTTGATGCTGATGTTTTTCCCAGCCGTCAGGGCAGTGTTTTCCCCTATCGCTACGATCCCCTTATTCTCCTGTGAGGCAATATTAAAGGAACCGGCAATATCATAATTGGCTCCGTGGCTGTCCTGCCCGTCAATGGCGTAGCTGCGCACATAATAGTTGGTATAAGAGGCCGGGCTCACCAAATCGTTGAGGGCGGTTATTATTTTTTTGGCGTCGGCAGACTGGCGCAGGTAATCCTGGGGCAGGGTCGCAATAGCGTCGTAAATCCCCGCGACTGCGTTATACCATCGGCAGCTGGCCTCTTCCTTGCTAATGGTACCGTCAGCCTGTTGCTTTTCAATCTCTACCGCCTCAGTTTTCCATTTCGTAAATTTGGAAAAATCCTGTCCAAATTTTCCTAAATCCTCTACAAACTTATCTAAAACTTCCGTAACATCATTGAGCCGTAACGTACTTAAGGTATTCTCGTCATCGCTGTCCACCTTCGCCTGCAGGCTGATATCGCCCTTCTCGGAAATAAGGGTCGCGCCTTTTCCCTCTTTGGACTGCAGTTCTACTGTGGCGTCGTTGTCAATATTGCTGAACAGCGCGGCAGCGGCTACGTTCACTGTGGAATCCTGGCCGGCGTCGGTTCCCTGCTTGTTCAGCTCGCCTGCCACCTGATGGGAGAAGGAAATCATGTTGGTTTTGGCTTCCAGGGTCACATAGCCCCCGGCTACCGGTTTGCCGTCTTCATCCTGTACCGGGTTTCCGTCGCTGTCTTTTTTCACCGCGTCGCCTGTGGCCTTTAGTTCCACTCCCGGCGCCACGGTTACATTGGCCGTATTGGTATTATCCACAAACCCTACGGCAGCGCCTGCGGTTACATAGCCCAGCGCGCTGCTGAACGCGTTTTCAAAGCTTTGCAGGGAGCCTCCCTGGCGGACCCCGCTGCCAATCTTGCCTTTCAGCCAGTTTGCTACCATGCCCGGGTTTGTATCGCCCTTGATCTTCCAGGCAATAAACGGGTCTGCCCCCTCGCCGGCACAGTTATCTGCGGAAATGCCCAGGGAACTCACTTCGTTATCCGCTTTCACCGTAATGCTGCCGCCCTCCACCGAACGCTTCAGGTCCACGTTGGCAGCGGAATCGTAATCCAGCACGGCAAAAGCCGTGGCAGCAAGAGTATCATTGGTACCCGAAGCGATGGCTTCTACCGCGATTTCGCTGTTAGTGGCGGCCTCTGCGGAAAAGTCGCCGCCGGCCTTCAGTTTGCCGGCCTGGTTTCCCTCGCCCGGTTCATCTACTTTGACTTCCGCCACGCTGTCGCCGGAGAGAACCGCGACCGATACATAGGCAAAGTTTCCCGGTGTCGGGTCATCGGGAGCTTTTTCCGTCGTGGCCTGCGCCTTCAGGTCCACCGCTGTATTGGTTGTGGCTGCCAGCTTCATATCGCCGCCGGCAGACAGATCCCCTGCCACATCCACCAGGGCCGAATTCTCCATATCCGCCCATGTCACTGCCACAACCGGCAGGGCAGAAGAAGTACCGGACTGTCCCGGGTTCCCGGCGCCCGGAGCCGTCGCGGGATCCTTCTTGCCCAGGGTCTTGGACTGCATCTTGATGCTGACGGTAGCGTCCGACTGCACTCTGGCGTCTCCGCCGGCGCTGACTATACCTGTATTTTCAATGGCCACCGAGGCCTTATTGTATTTTAATGCCACATCCGCGTCGATATTCAGGCCCAGCCTGTTCAGGTATTCCTTGCCTATATCCGACACACCGGCCAGGCCGGGCCAGTTTTTATTGGTAAAGGAAGTAGAGGATGCAGCAGAAATGTCTACATTGCCGTCGCCGGCAATCTCACCGCTGACTGTTACTTCGGCGTTGCTGTTCCTGTGGGTCAGGGCAGACACATATTCGCTGATATTGCTGATGCCGTTCTCTATGGTTGTGCCGATAGGCAGCGGCGAATTCTCATATTTGTACGACGTCTCCGCCCGCAGGATGATATCCCCGCCCTTGTCCGCGGTCACGTTCAGGTTTCCGGAAGGAAGATTCGCGGCAGTTGCGTTCACCAGTTTATTAAAATCAAGATCCTTCTGGCTCTTCAACACCGCGCCATTTTCAATGGCAATCTTGCCCGCCCCCAGCACGATACCGCTACGGGTGTTGATCTTGCCCTGGATCGTGATATCCTTGTCCGTGTCCGCATTCAGCTCCACGCCGCTGGACTTGAACTGGCCAGCCTTTTTCCCTGTGGTTTCCCGGGTGCCGAACTTGGCAAAATCATCCTTTACGGCTGCCGCCACATTATCCGGCCGGTCCCACAGCTTGAACCAGTAGGCGTTCCCGGGGACCAGCGCCGTGAACTTGCCCGCGTTAATGACGCCAGTCGAACCCACCGCCATGCCGTTGGGGCTGAGGAAATACAGGTTGCCGTCGATCTTCCCGTTTTTCACGGCGTTCACCATGCCGTTGATCTCGATCCGTTCCTGCACCAGGTTGACCAGGTTCTCCACGGAGGCAGTCTGCCCCTTCTGGTTAAAATGCATATTTGCGATATGCCCATCATCAAGGCTGAATTTTTTAAACTGGTTGATGCCTGCCACTTTGTCCGTCGTTATCTGCTGGACATACACATCGTACACGCCGCCTTTTACATCAATGACGCCCACGTTGCTGTCAGCCCGTGTAATATCTGTGGCCCAGGCGCTGGCAGGCAATAAAATACCCGCAAGCACCAGCGGCACGATCCACTGGGCTGCGGAATAGTTGTATTGTGTATGAAATTCGGAATCTGTCTGTTGTACCTTTGTCTCACACGGCCGTCCAACCGGGGGGGGCATATGTGCCGTAAATAGAGACAGTTTATCCCATACGGACTCACACCGCGCAGCCAGCTGGCTGACGATGCTCCTTGTATTATTTTTACCGTGGTTCTTCGCGATTTCCGATACTACCACGTAACATTTTCTTGCGTTGCTCCAGATAACCTTGAAAACCTTATTCATAACACAACCCCCGTTAACAAATTACAGGAATAAAATGCCAGATGAAAAATGCAATACTGCGTTTAAACAGCACTATGCAATATATGTTAAAACCACACATAATTTTCCATTATTATTATAACAAAAAAAGTGTGTTAAATAAATGGCAAAATCTACCTAATTATTACTAAATTTCCAAAAATTCGCCATTTATAATAAGTTTTTATAATTTGCCGCAATTACCCTTTATTTTATATACAAGACAGGCTGCCCAAAATTGACGCCGGCCTGAAAAAAAAACGGCCTGCCATTGCTGACAGGCCGCAGTGAAAGTAATACCCGACAAAGGATTCGTTACAAGAGAAACGCGCACAGCAAAAACGCCCGCACCCTGTTACAGGTACGGGCGTCGGTTCCGGAGTTCCCGGTTTCACGCTGCCATATGCAGTTTCCTCAGCTGGCGCACTGCACTCAGCGTGTGGTAATCCACACGGGAACGCAGCAGCCAGTTCACAACCGCCAGCCGCTGTTTCTGTTCCTGCGGGTCGGCAGTGGCAGGCAGGTGGCAAATGGCCGCCGCCAGGTTCTCAAAGGCTTCCCCCGCTGCCCGGCAGAGGGTCTCCACTTTCACTGCCTGCAGGCCATGGCCGTCCCACTGCATCCATCTCCTGAATCCGGGTATATACACCCACTTTTTGCCGAATATTTCATGCAACCGTTCCGCATTGCCCGCATCGGTCAGCGGGTATTCCATCAATCTGATCACCTGGTTACGTTTCATTTGCCTTACCCTTTCCTCCTGTGCCTGCCCTTGCCGGACAGTCTGTTTATTTTTGTGCGCCGGAGCGTTTTGCCCCGGCGCCTTTAACCTTGCGGGATCTCACCGCAATCCCGGCGTTTCGCAACAGCGTTACGCCTGTTTTTTTACTGCGTCGCCGCGCATGGCGGCGATGTTGCAGCTCAGCTCCCCGATGACCTCGGTGAGCCCTGCCAGCTTGTTTTCCATACGCACCAGCAGGAACCAGCTCAGCACCACGGGGAAGCCGAAGTCCTTAATGAAGCTGAATACTTCCGTTGTCTCCATGCCACGACCACCCTTTCATTACGCAACGATCGGTTCATGGGTGTTGGTGCTCAGGTAGCTTTCCACGGCTTCCACGATATCGCCGCCGCTGGTGTTAAAGACGTTGCTTTCCACCACCACTTGCATGGCGGCATCGATTTCCGCTTTCGTTACGCCGGCTTTGGGTTCCTCAATTTTCAGGGGAAACTTCTTACCTGCGGCGTTTTTAAATACTAAGACCAAATCGGTATCGCTTGTCATCGCTTTTCCCTCCTTTTGCTTGACATTTCGTGCGTTACGCACTATAATCCATTTTGCAAAATTGAAAATAGATTCTTGCATTGTTTTTTGGCGGACGCTGCTGCGCCCGCCTTTTTTCTTTCCCCGGTTACTCTTCAGTCAGGGTAGAGCGCTCTGTCACTGCCAGACCGGTCATGTCGTTATCGAACAGGCCGCCCAGGGCTTTGCCTACTGCCAGGACTTTGTCCGGTTCTGCGTCCGGTTTGATGTTGGAGTAGACATAGCTTTTGGATACCGGGTTGCCGTCCGCGTTTTCGCCGCGGGCAATGGAAATGTTCAGAGTACGTTTTACTACATTCATTACTGCTGCCATACGGTTTCACCTCCTTTCATGGTTGATTTCGCTGCGGGTCTTACTGCGCAGCCGGCCACTTGTGCAGGCCTTACGATTCTGCCGCATGCCGTTTTGCACGCCCGCTATTTGCACTGCGGCGAAAACGCCGCAGGACAAATCCCTGTCAGGCCGGCTTACGCCCCTGCCTCATCTCCTGCCGGTAGAACAGCGCCTTGCCCCGCAGCAGTGCGCCGCCGGGCACCAGCACCCCGCCATGGATAAAATCCGGCAGGAACCACAGATCCCATTTTGTATACGGATCGCCGCTGCCGGGACCGTAGTGATCCTTAAAGGCGATCTCGCAGTGGGTCTGCACGTTGTCCTTGTCCGGCGCCAGTCCCAGCTCCTCGCAGAGGATAGCCACCAGCTTCGCCATCACTTCGATCTGGATCTCCGTGGGCGGTTCGTCGCCGAAGCGGATGATGGCGTCGTCCGGGCTGGCGCAGCCGTCCCCTACATAAACGGCCCGGGTAGTGCGGACATTACCGTTTCCGGGCGGCCAACAGTCCCCTCCGTAGCCGCACAGCAGGCTGATGGCCATGGTATTACTGTTGCGCAGCCAGGTATGAGCTTTCTTTTCGCCCAGGCTTTTGCAGTTCGCGTACACCTGCCCGTCTGCATCGATGCACAGGTGGTAGGCGTCTTCGTTGGCGCCGTAGTGCCCGCCGCTCCAGTGCAGGTAGATGCGTTGCACCAACCCCCGCGCGTTCCGGGCCATCTCCCTCAGTTCCTTTTCTCCAATTACTCTTCCGTTGGTTCCAGGCATTTGTGTTCTCTCCTTTGCCTCACTGAATTATCGTTTGTCCGGGTTCTGAATTTGCCCCTCACTTATCTAATCAAACGAGCCTCGAAAAACGGCACAAATTTTTTAAAATTATTTAAAAAAATTTTCGGCGCAAAAAAACCGCAGTCCACAAAGGTACACTTTGTGAACCGCGGTTCCTTCACTGCTTCACTGTTTTGTTTTCAGCAGCCTGTCAATGGCTTCCAGAAGTTCATGCAGATGACCGTCAAAAGCTGTCAGCTTTTCCCTTAACGTCCCGATGGCTTCCGCTTCGTAGCCGCCGTCTGTTTTTAACGGCGGCAGCAGCACCACCGGAACATAGTCCGGATACAGACTGCTGAGCTTGTCGTTGTACAGAGCGAGCAAAATCTCAAGCTGTTCAGCGGACGGTTTTGAAACGTTGTTCTCCCAACGGCACAAGCTGGTACGGGAAATGCCCGTCCGCTCGGTAACCTCTTTCTGTTTCAGCCCGGCTGCTTTCCGGTATTCTTTCAGGCGCTTCCCGAATAGTTCGCATGGTTCCATTCCGTTCACCTCCCTTTCCAGAAAAACACAGACCGGAGCCTTCCTCCCAGGGAAAGCTCCGGCCGGGTTTTAATATTCGGTGTAAGAAACTGATAAATTTCAGACACCCCTGTAGTATAGCACAGCTAAAAATTATGTCAAGCAGGCCGAAACGGCAAAGAATTACAATTTTCTTTACATTTCGGGGAAAATTTACAATTTACTTCAACTTTTTTCCGCAAAAAGTAACCGAATCTGTAATTCCGGGAAAAAATGTACAATTTGCTTTACTTTTGCGGTTTTTCGCGGTCTTGCGCCCTTTTTCCGTTTGTGCTATTGTGAAGAAGTCGCGCACCAGACATGATTTTACGAAAACGAAAAGACAATACTGACACGAAAGGATTTTTCAAACTATGTTTTTTGAAAACAGTGAAACACAAACCGGAATACCCGGGCAGACAGATTTCCCCTGGAACGACCAGCTGCGTCGCGCCAGAAAGGGTGAACCGGCGGCGCTGCAGCGCATTTACACCGCGGCGCAGCCGTACATGGAACAGTTAAGCAGGGTACACTATTTCGCGGAAAGGCTGGGCGCCGATGAGATCCGTGGCATCCTGGCCCTGCGGCTGGCTGAGTTTGTAAACAGCGGCGACGCCGTGCCGGAAAAGGACGAAGAAGTCCCCTACCTGCTGAAACGGATCCTGCGGTTCCATCTCATCAACGTGATTAACAAGGCCATCCTGCAGAGCAAATACGAAATGGCGGAATCCGAGACCATCCTGCCTTCCGGGGAAAAGACCGAACCCGGGAAAACATTGCTGGAAAACGTGGCCGCGGATCCCGGGCCAGACCCGGAAACCGCCTGCCTGCAGGAGGAGTTCAGCGAGGAGCTGATGCTGCTGATCCGGCAGCTCAGCAAAAAGGAGCAGGCTGTAATCCAAAAGCTGTACATACAGCAGAAAACGCCGGCAGAAGCGGCAAAAGAACTGTGCTATACGATGCGCGGTTTACGGAATCTGCGGCAAAAGGCGCTGGGACATTTACGGGAAATACTGGCACAGCGTTTTCAGAATCATGGACTGAACCAGATACTGGAGGAATTGCAATGGACGAAATAAATACGAACCCTGAACTGGATTTTAAGATCCGAACCGCCATTTTAGCAACAAATCCGGACGGCATCTCCATCATCGGCGCCTGGGATTGCATGAAGACCCTGGCAAAGGCCGACCCTGACGGCTGCGTGCGCCTGTGTCCCGGCCTGCCTATGGACAGCGCGGCGCTGGCCGCTTTTTTCCACTGCTCCGTGGCCATTGTGGAAAAAACGGTTGAAGTGTTTACAACGCTGGGCCGGCTCAGCGTGAAGGACGGGCTGCTCAGAATCGCGGGCTGCGCCGGAGATAACGGCGCGGCTCCCCGGCCCGCGTTGCACGAAAAAAGCGCTGCTGCCAGACCGGTCTTAACCGAAGAGGCCCTGGCCAGAAAACGGGAACAGGACCGCATCCGCAAGGCAAAGTCCCGGGCCCGGCAGAAGCAGGAGGCGCAAACGGGAAAGCCTGTCCCGCCTGTCACAAAGCGTGACATGTGTGACAGGGAGTGTGACACGGAGGACAAAGACTGTGACACGTGTGACTGCGGTCATACAGTTACTATTACAAGTAACAAGAATAGTATAGATATAAAAGATATCGAAAAAAACAAAGATGACAAAGATATCTTTTCTTTTTCCGGGAAGGAAAAAACAGAAACGGATATCTTGTTATCTTACGACCGTCATTCCCTGATCCCGCTGCAGGAACTGCCGTCTCCTTTTCGTGAAATCGTAGAAGTGTGGAACCGGCTGCCCCTGAAAAAACTGGAAGGTCTCTACCCCGCCTTGCTGTTTAAACTACAGGGGCTGCTGTACAAATTCAGGCCGGAAACACTGGTAAAAGCCATTCATGCCATCGGCGAATCGCCCTTCCTGTTGGGCAGAAGCGAGAACAGCACCGGCTTCGTCATTTCTTTCAAATGGTTCCTGAGCATTCCGCATCTGGAGAATATCCTGGCCGGGAAATACAAAAGCTTCCCCCGTAACCGGTCCCTCCGGTACCCGGAACGGCCTGCCCGCAACCGTTATCCGGACAACGCGGCCGCAATAACGGAAAAGGCTGGCGTATCCCTGGAGGACCTGCCTCCGGCGGAGCGCTGCCTTGCCCTTGCCCGGTTTCACAATTACAGGATCGCAGGCGCGGCGTGAGTGATCTGTGGATTTACGCAACGTTCCGATGCTGCGGTTCGCGTTCTGCATCGCACCTATTTAAATTATATATGCAAAGGAAGAACTAACATGGAAAACAGAAATAACCACGAACCGGCCAGCGCGGGCAGCCTGCTGCCTGCCGTCATGACCGGCTTCTGGGAGAACACTACAACAGGGCAGCGTGCAGGAACTGCCGCTGCGGAAAGCGCCGAAGGAGCCGGCTATGCCGCCGTTGATGGCGCCCCGCAACATGCAGCCTCCCCTGCCGGTAACGGCTGGAATGAGGACGGTTACGACTGGGCCAGATACGGCTACAAATACGTGCCGGAAGCCATGATCCGCTGGCAGCGCCACGCCTGCGATTACATCAAGGACGGCGTCCTCGTTTGCGGCCACTGCCACACCGCCAAGGAAAGCGTCCACTACCTGCAGGGACGGCAGCGCCTTGCAGCGAAGGTGTGGTGCCTGTGTATGTGCCAGGCCAAGGAAGCGTTCAACAAGGCCCGCCGGGAAAAGGAGAGGAAGCTTCTGGCGGAAGAATACCGCAAGGCAGCCCTGCCCGTCCCTGCCATGCGCCGTTGCACCTTTGCCCGGGACAATGGCAGCAACCCGAAGATCCACGCCCGGGCCAGGCTGTACGTGCAGCAGTTTGCCAAACTGAAGGAAAAAGGCATGGGCCTCCTGCTGCTGGGACCCGGCGGCTGCGGGAAGACCTGGCTGGCCGCCCAGATCGTCAACGCCCTGTGCGACAGGGGCTGCCGCTGCCGCTTCACAAGTTTTACGGAAATCCTCAGCGATATCGGGGCCAACCGGGAGGGACGCCGGGACTATATACGCAAACTTTGCAGGCATGACCTCATCGTACTGGACGGGTTCGGTACGGAGTTCAGCGCCGCTACCCCCACTGCCGATTCCATCCTGTTGGAACTGGCAGACGCCCTGTACAAAGCCTGTACCCCGGTCATCGTCACTTCACCGCTGAATTATGACTTGCTGCTGCGCAACACCGTCAACCTCACCCAGTCCACCGCCGTCTGCCTCATTCTGGAACGCTGCTGCTGCCTGAAGCTGCAAGGCTCCAGCGGCATTTCCCGGGCAATGGAAGAACTGGCCTGGGCGGAAGAACTCATCAGCGTTCCGGTGAAAGGAGATGACTGCAATGGATAACCGGGTACCGCCCCAGAATATTGAGGCGGAACAGTCCGTGCTGGGCGCCCTGCTCATCGATAAACGGGCCGCAGGCCCTGTGGCCGAACGGCTGCGCCCCGAGGATTTTTACCGTCAGGCGCACCAGGTCATCTACAGCGCTATGCTGCTGCTGTACGGCAAAAACGAACCCATCGACATGGTCACCCTGGTAAACGAACTGCAAAAACTGCAGAAACTGGAAGACGCGGGCGGCGTGAGTTACATCACGCTGCTGGCCAACACAGTCCCCACCGCGGCCAACGTGTCCTACCACGCGGACATCGTGGAGGAAAATTCTTTCCGGCGGCAGCTCATCGAAGGCAGCGCGTCCATCGCCGCCATGGCCTACGAAGGGGTCGAAGATATGCGGAGCATGAAGGACAAGGCGGAGAAAACCATCCTGCTGATTTCCCGGCGCAAGGGGGCGTCGGATTTTGTCCACGCCGGCGACCTGGTGGCCGACGGGGTCACCCATATCGAAGCCATCCTGGACGGAGATGAAGATTTTCCCGGCGTCACCACCGGCCTTACAGACCTGGACAACATCACAGCCGGCATGCACCCGTCGGACTTTATCATCCTGGCCGCCCGTCCTTCCATGGGCAAGACGGCCCTGGCGCTGAACATCGCCCAGAACGTGGCGATCCGGGGAGCGGAACCGGGCCGCGAACCGAAACGGGTAGCTTTTTTCAGTCTGGAAATGAGCCGGGAGCAGCTGATCCACCGCATGCTGTGCGCCGAAGGGGAAGTGGCTCCCGTACAGCTGCACAGCAATGCCGACCCGGCAGACCATGCACGGCTGAAAGAAGCAATCATGGACAGGCTTTGGGGCGCCGCGGAACGGCTGGCCGCCTCGGGCCTGTACATCGACGACACACCGGGCCTTTCCATCCTGGAGATGCGTTCCAAAGCGCGGCGCCTGCAGGCGGAAGGCGGGCTGGACCTCATCGTGGTGGACTACCTGCAGCTGATGCAGGGCAGCCCCAGCCGCAACGGTTATGAGAACCGCCAGCAGGAGGTCTCGGAGATCAGCCGCAACCTGAAGGCCCTGGCCCGGGAACTGGATGTGCCGGTGCTGGCCCTCTCCCAGTTAAGCCGCAACGTGGAAGGCCGCCAGGTCAAAAAGCCCATGCTCAGCGACCTGCGGGAATCCGGTTCCCTTGAGCAGGACGCCGACATCGTCATGTTCCTGTACCGCGGCGACTATTACAAAGATACTGACGAAGAACCGGATCACATTACGGAGCTGATCGTGGCCAAACACCGCAACGGCCCTACCGGCAAGGTCAGCCTGTTGTTCCGGGACGAATATACTAAGTTTGTCAGCCTGAGCAACATAAAGCTGCCCGGGGAAACCGGGCAGCCGGATATATTTGATGAGAAGGACTGAGGAATGCCTGCAAAAAACAGCCTGCCATTGCTGGCAGGCCACATGTAGAAAGCAAACCGCAACAGATGAAGCGCAACACCAAACGCAAAACGGGGCTGTAACAAAATGAAGTTTTTCAACCAAATTTTGTTCAGCCCTTTTCACGGATAATCATCTTTTCAAACTCTTCCGGCGGCAGCGGACGGGAGAAGTAATATCCCTGTATCAGGTCGCAGCCTGCGTTCTTCAGCATCAGCATCTGGTTTTCCGTTTCTACGCCTTCCGCGATGACAAGCAGTTTCAGGTTCCTGGCAATGTCCAGGATCAGTTGAACCAGGCGGAAATCCTGCTCACTGTGCTCAATGTTCAGGATGAATCCCCTGTCCATCTTCAAAATATCCACCGGCATGGAGGAAAGCATATTCAATGAAGAATACCCGGAGCCGAAATCGTCCATTTCGATTTCATAGCCTTTATCCCGAAGCCGCTTCATGATTTTTAAGAGTTCTTCCGCGTTTTCCGTGTAAGCGGATTCCGTTACTTCCAGCTTAAGCAGCTTGCGGTCCAGGCCATTATCCGCAATGAGACCCTCCAGTATATCCTCCAGCATGGGATCAAAGATATCTACCCGGGAGAGGTTGACGGAAACCGGTACGGATATGCCAAGCTTCTCCTTCCATTCGGCAATCTGCCGGGCCGCTTCCGCCCACACATATTTATCTACCACGCTGATCTGGCCGTTCCCTTCAAACAGCGGGATAAAGTCACACGGGGGGATGAGGCCCAGTTCCGGATGCTGCCAGCGGATCAGGGCTTCCGCGCTGGCCAAACGTGGCGGTTCGCTTTGGACGTTATACTTGGGCTGGTAGTATACTTTAAATTCCCGGTTTTCCACCGCCCGCCGCAAATCGTTCAGCAGCCGCTGGTTATAGTTTTCTTTATTTCGAATCGTATCGTTGTATACCATAAGGTGCGTGTTCTTCCCCCGCACCATATTACAGGCTGACGAGGCTCTTTCAAAAGCCTCATTCGGTTCCACTCCTTCCTGCCAGGGCATGATCCCCATGCGCAGGCGGATGCTGGCGCTGCGGGACAGTTCGTCCAGCTTTTCCTGGAAACGGTCCAGCAAGGCCTGATAATTATCCACATGTTTGCAGTAAATATCAAACCGGTCTGCCTCAATACGGCCGGCGATGCCTCCGTTCTCTTTCAAAAAGACCTGTATCTCGTCGCCCAGGGAGCGCAGCACATTGTCTCCGAACTCACGACCGTTCAATTCATTTACGAGATGGAACTGTTCAATATTCATCACAATGGCGTCCATCTTCCAGTCGGCAAGCGTTTTTCGGAACCGTCTGGCATATTCATGGAAAAAGCCCCGGTTGAACAGCCCGGTCAGTTCGTCATTCTCCGCCGCGGAAATGAGCTGCTGCCTCTCGGATGATGCTTTTTGCGCCCTGGCGCCGAACAGCAGCAAGGCAAACAGGATGGCGGCAATGGTAGCGACAACTGCTATGACAGCGGCCAGATTGTCCTGCACAAAATCTTCAAAGCGGACCTTTTTCTCCTCATAGGAATAGCCTGCCAGCGCCGAATAGAGCGATGCTTCCGGCACAAGATGCCCGACTTTGTTGAGGATGGAGTACAGCTGCGCGTTTTCCCGCTGCAGGGCGAAGGAATAGTCCATATCTACCCCGGTGGAAATCGCAGTCAGCTTGAATTTATTGAGCTGGTCGGCCAGAATGTTAAGCCGGTAGGAAGTAATCAGGAAACAGTCGGCTTCCCTGGCGGCTACTGCATGAAACCGTTCTCCCGACTTGTCAAACAACACCACTTTCCATCTGGGGAAATGCTTTTTCAGGAAGCTCTCATGATAGTGATAGCCCTTCACATAGGCGACGCTTTCAATTTCCTTCAGGGAATAATTCTTCTTGTGCCCTTTCCGCATCACCGCGAAGACTTGCGCATGCATGGAAGGATCTGTCACTAACAGGTCTGCTCTTTCCGCTTCATAGTCGGTATAGCTTACGGGGAACAGGCAGTCCACTTCTCCCTTCCGCAGAGCCTCTAACGCAGCTTCCATGCTTGGAATCGGTACCGGTTCAAACGTCAGGTTCGCGTTTTTTATACGGGAAGAAGCGATTTCCAGATAATCCTTCAGTGCTCCCGTTAGTTTTCCCGTTTCCGCATCCTTCCCGCAGTAGGGCAGAAAGTCGGTCCGGTATCCTATCCGGATTTTTCCGTGGCGTGTAAGCCAGTCGTTTTCGGAAGGGGTAAAGTAGGCGCCGAAATCGCTGCCGAAAAAATACTTCCTATACATCTGCTGGTTATAAAACCGGTTTTCATCCTGGATCCGGTTCATGGCGGCATC
>JAFZIG010000177.1 GCA_017554485.1 Acidaminococcaceae bacterium
CCCAGGCCATCCAGCACCTGTTCCCGGGCGTGAAATTCGCCATCGGCCCTGCCATTGACACGGGCTTCTATTATGACATTGACAGCGAGCATGTCTTCACGCCGGAAGATCTGGCTGCCATCGAAAAAGAAATGGCGAAAATCGTAAAACAGAATATTCCGCTGGTGCGCAGCGAAGTGCCCCGCAAGGATGCGCTGGCCCGCTTTGCCGCGGAAAAGGAAATCTATAAAGTTGAACTTATCAACGACCTGCCGGAAGACGCCGTCATCAGCCTGTACACCCAGGGCGACTTCACTGACCTGTGCGCCGGCCCCCACTGCCCTTCCACCGGCCGCGTGAAAGCCTTTAAGCTCATGAGTCTGGCAGGAGCCTACTGGCGTGGCAACGAAAAGAACAAAATGCTGCAACGTATTTACGGCACCGCTTTCCCCAGCAAGGAAGAACTGGACGAATACCTGCACATGCTGGAAGAGGCCGAAAAGCGCGACCACCGCAAATTAGGCAAAGAGCTGGATATCTTCAGCATGCATGACGAAGGCCCCGGCTTCCCCTTCTTCCATCCCAACGGCATGCGCATCCGCAACGCCATCCTGGAATACTGGCACCAGGTGCACCGCAAATACCATTACGAACAGGTCATGACCCCCATGATCCTGAACCGGGAGCTGTGGATCCGTTCCGGCCACTGGGACCATTACCGGGAAAACATGTACTTCACCAAAATCGACGACATGGATTACGCCATCAAACCCATGAACTGCCCCGGCGGCATGATGGTTTACAACACCCGTCCCCATTCCTACAAGGAACTGCCCCTGCGCTACGCAGAACTGGGCCTGGTACACCGTCACGAACTGTCCGGCGCCCTGCACGGGTTGTTCCGCGTCCGCTGCTTTACCCAGGACGACGCGCATATCTTCATGACCCCGGAACAGATCCAGCCGGAAATCACCAACGTCATCAAACTGTTTAATGAAGTGTATTCCACTTTCGGACTGAAATACCACGCCGAACTGTCCACCCGTCCGGAGAACTCCATGGGTGACGACGAATCCTGGGAACTGGCTACCGAAGGCCTGCGCAAGGCGTTGGAAGCCAACCATCTGGAATACATTGTCAACGAAGGCGACGGCGCCTTCTACGGCCCGAAGATCGACTTCCACCTGCAGGACTCCATCGGACGTACCTGGCAGTGTGGCACCATTCAGTTAGACATGCAGCTACCGGAAAAATTCAACTGTGAATACACCGGAGAAGACGGACAGAAACACCGCCCGGTCATGATCCACCGTGTGGTATACGGTTCCATCGAGCGCTTCATCGGAATCCTCATCGAGCACTTTGCCGGTTCCTTCCCCGTCTGGATGGCCCCCAACCAGGTTAGGGTAATGCCCATCACCGACAAGCAGCAGGCCTATGCCAAAGAAGTCAACGACAAGCTGTTTGAACTGGGTTACCGCACCCAGCTGGATGACCGGAATGAAAAAATCGGCAAGAAGATCCGGGAAGCCCAGGTACAGAAGGTTCCCTTCATGCTCATCGTGGGCGAAAAAGAAGCAGAATCCAAGACCGTTGCGGTCCGCCAGCGTCACGGCGGCGATTTGGGCGCCATGACCCTGGATGCTTTCATCGCCCGCATGCAGAAGGATATTGACGATAAAGTTAACGATTAAATGTAAATTTGCTGTATTTATGCAGTAAGGAAAAGATATAAGCAAAACGGCGAAACGCTCTGATTAATTCAGAAACGTTCCGCCGTTTTTATTGTTTCTTATTCTGCTTATTCGTCGTCAAATTTTACATCACGGTTTTCATCTGCCACAAAACCGCCTTCCAGGATCTTCACCATATCCGCCGCATATTTCGGATCCAGTTGCGCCCCGGCGCAGCGTTTGATTTCCTCAATAACGACATCCATGTTGATGCTCGGCTTGTAAACACGTCTGGAATACATGGCGTCTACCACGTCGGCCACTCCGATCATGCGACCGTACACGGGGATCTTATCGCCGCTCAGATGATCCGGATAGCCTTTGCCGTCAAAGCGTTCATGATGGAAATGGGCTCCGTCTGCCAGCCTTTGGTTCTTCATCTGCGCCAGAATATCAGCGCCGCGGCTGGTATGGCTCTTGATTACGCCGTATTCTTCGTCCGTCAGCTTGCTGGGCTTGTTCAAAATATTATCGGGAATCGCTATCTTGCCAATATCGTGGAGCAGACCTGCATAATAAAGTTCCCGCTGTTCTTCCACATTCAGGCCTTCCATCCTGCCAATTTCCAGCGCGTATTGCGCCACCCGGCTGGAATGACCGTTAGTATATTTGTCTTTAGCATCAATAGTATTAGAAATCGTAAGAATAGTCCGTTCCGTGAACTCCTCTTCCAATTTACGCTTTTCTTCTGCCTGTTTCCGCTTCGCCTCGGCTTCGGCCAGTTTCTTTGCGGCCCTCCTCTGCATAACCAGGTAGACGATACCGCCCACAAGACCCAATGCCAACAAAACTCCCGCAATCTGCGCCCATCTTTCTTCCCACAGCTGCTTCTTCTTGTGCAGTTTGATGGTAGCTTCGTGTCGCTTTGATGGATCGTTCCGGCTTTGGGAAATAACATGGAATGTGTAATCACCGCCCGGAAGTGTGGAATAACGGGTAATATGAGAATTCCCGCCCTCGTTGCGGATTGGTTTCTTGTTATATCCTTCCAGGTAATAATACAGTTCACTCTGGGAGCTTACAAAAGAAAGAATACTGAACTTGATGTCCAACTGGGTGAAATCCTGCGGAATTTCAATATCCCTGTTGGTAGGGTAATAGGCAGCGCTGCCGTCAGGCATATGGATCTGTATGCTATCGATAACAGCATACGGAATTACATAATTCCTGACATTGTAATTTAAATCCAGCGCCAGAACGTTGCGGGAACAGGCCAGATAAGCCTTCTGTTCTTCCGGGGCATAGTAATGGCAGGCGTTAACCGTAAGGGATGAGTTCAGCGTATTGTCATACCGCGTAGAATGATATGATTTCATCCGCTCCGATTTTTCCACCTTGGGATCCAGCAGCTCGGAAATATCCATGCTTTGGATCATTTGGGAAGAAAAGAGGGCTAAGCGGTCGCCGCGAGACACAATCTTGAACAGGTTCACGGAATTCAGTTTACCGGTATTTACCTTGACCACATCCTCACCCTGCATCAGGTAAACGAAATTTCCGTTGCTGATCCACATGCCCTTGCGCTTTTCATCCCATTCCATGGAAAGGATAGAACCCAGATTATCGCCGTTCTTGGCAAGGCGCAACGGCCTGACTGTGCCGTCCGGTTTAATTTTATAGATACCGTCTCCGTCACTTCCGGCATACAGGTTTCCTTCCGGATCCTCACACAGACACAGGATAACTCCGTTGGCCATCTCCCGGCAGGTTGAACGGGAATAAACCTTATAAACGGCGTTATCGCGCATAATGACAAGGCCGTCGCCGGTCCCCACTGCCACATCTCCGTTTCGGCAGGCCAGCAGCGAGCGCACCTTGTTGGAGGGCAAGCCTTCCTTTTTCGTCCAGTTTTGCCAGTGCCCGTCTTTATAGCGAATCAACCCGTACTTATTGTAAGCGGCAATCCACAGATTATCCTGTCTGTCTTTCGCAAAATAACGGATACGGATACCTTTCAGCAATTCTGTCAGTGGATTTGATATTAGCTTTTGCTGACCATCCATCACATACAAACCGTTATCCGCGCCCATATACAGGTCGCCGCGGTATTTGATCACCGCATTGTACACATCCTTCGGCGCCATGGCAATACCCGATACATCCGTAAAACGGCTGCGAGCGATGTTCAGCACGCCGGAACGGGAGGAGGCCAGCCAGTAATTCCCGTGATAATCCTCAATAATCGATTCAATGGAAGAATTAAAAAGCCCGCCTTCCGCTTCATGGAAAACCATGTCTTTATCAAAAAAGCCAAAACCGTTGTTGGCACAGACCATCAGCTTCCCTTCATGGTCCATATACAGGGAACTGTGATTTTCGATATTGCCTGTAGAAAACTCAGCAACTTTCAGACTTTCCGATGAAAAAACCGCATCTGAACGTTCTTCAATACGCATTACCGTATTACCGGATGTTGCCAGATACACAACGCCGTTTATATCACAAAAAACATATTGCGGCGATAGTCCCTTAAAGCCATTTTTGGGAAAGTAAGCAGCAACCTTAGCATCCTTCAGGACGAACACATCACCGTCATAAGTTACACCCCAGACTCTTCCTTCAATGTCCGCTGTCAGGGAAACCGTCATATGGTTTTTCAAACGCGTATCATCAATCCAGGACGCCGGCTCTTTTTGCCTTTCATCCCAAACCAGGACGCCTTCTGAAGCACCAATGTAAATCCGGCCTTCCCGGTCTTCCGTAATAGCTCGTTGATTCGTTGCGCGGATAAGACCGTTCTGGTATATGAGCCCGTTTTCAAAGCAGTATGTTCCATCATTGGTCGTGCCTATCCACAACCGGTGCCCGGAGTCTTCATACAGACAACGCACCCGTGAAATAATCTGGTCTTTCACATCCTTCATTACCTGGAATACCTGGCCGTTAAACCGCATCAGCCCGGAGTAGCTGCCTATCCACAAATAACCGTCCCGGGTCTGGGTGATGATGTTGGCTTCATCCGAAGGCATGCCATTAGAAGAATTGTATTGGGTCTGCTTATAGGCGGCGAACATGGAACGCTGGTTTTGCGCTGCCAAGGTTTCGTAGCTGAAACACAAACATAACAGGCAGCAGCAAAAAACAATAAGCCGACACATTAAACTATAACGTTTCATTAAAATCCTTCCCCTGCACACAAGAGAGCATATTTCCATGGTTAATAAGCGTATTTCGTACTTTTATATTCCTGCTGCAATATGATAACATATTATTTTAATTATACTTTAACAGCAATTACCCTTCCGTGTCAAAAACGGTTTCCCGGTTCTCATCTGCCACAAAACCGTTTTCGAGCACACGGATCATATCCGCCGCATACTTGGGATCCAGCTGCGTACCGGCGCAGCGTTTTAATTCCGCAATGACAACATCCATAGTGATGCCTGCTTTGTACACACGTTTTGAATACATAGCATCCACCACATCAGCCACCGCGATCATACGTCCGTAAGCAGGAATCGCTTCACCGGCCAGCTTCTCAGGGTATCCTTTGCCATCATACCGCTCATGATGGTAATGGGCGCCGTCAGCTAAGCGCTGGTTTTTCATCTGGTTCAGGATATTCGCTCCCCTGCTGGTATGGCTCTTAATCGTAGCATACTCTTCGTCCGTCAGTTTGCTGGGCTTGTTCAAAATATTATCGGGAATGGCAATCTTACCGATGTCGTGGAGGAGGGCGGCATAATAGAGTTCCCGCAGTTCGTCCGACGAAAGCCCCTCTATTTTGCCGATTTCTATTGTATACTGCGCCACCCGACGGGAATGACCGTTCGTAGATTCATCCTTAGCGTCAATGGTATTGGAAATAGTAAGAATAGTACGTTCCGTAAATTCTTCTTCCAGCTTGCGCTTGGCTTCTGCCGCTTCGGCCCGTTCCTGTTCCGCTTTGGCCCGTTTTGCTTCCGCGTCTGCCCGTGCCTCTTCCGCCTTCGCCCGTTCCTGCTCCGCCTTCGCCTTCTGGGCTTCCGCATCCGCCCGGTCTTTCTCGGCTTTTGCATGTTTTGCCTCTAATTCGGCAATATGGTTGGCGGTTTCCGTTTCCTTTTTTGCCTCTGCCAGTTTCTTTTCATTCCGCTTCTTCGTATACAAATACGTGAACCGGATCAGGAGCCATCCGCCCACCAACAAAAGCAATGCACGCATCCAAGTCTCTTCCGCCAGTGTTTTGGGTTTATTAAAGGCTGCGGACATTTCACTCTGATAGGAATTGTCACGGCCTCTGGCCAGCACATGGAAAACATACTTTCCTCCCGGCAATGTAGAATAATGCATTTCATGGTTTTGTTTGCCTTCCACATGTATCGGTTTGGTATCGTAACCTTCCATGTAGTAATACAGATCGCTGTTTACATTGGCAAAGGACAGGATGCCAAAGGTTATATCCAGTTGGCTGAAGTCCTGCGGGATAGTAATCTCCTGATTATATGATTCATTAGACACACTGCCGTCCGGCATCCGGATCTGGATACTGTCGATCATCGCCCGGGGCTGCACACCCCCTTCCCAGTTCTTCAGTTCATCCAGCGTCAGTACATTCCGTGAACATGCCAGATACAGCTTCTGTTCTTCCGGCGCATAGTAATGGCAGGCATTCATGGTAAGGGAAGAATCCAACGAATTGTCATAGGTAATGGAACGGTAGGATTTCATCCTCTCGCTCTTTTCCACTTTAGGATTTAACAGTTCAGCCACATCCACGCTCTGAGCCATCTGAGAGGAAAACAGGTATAAACGTTCCTCCATCAGGTGATCCGCGGAAGGAGTGACTTCCAGAAGATTGCTGACGTTTAAGGAGCCTGTATCCACTTTACGAATCGTGTCATCCTGCATAAAGTAAACGCCCCGGCCATTGTTGATCCATATCCCGTTCTGCCGTGTATCCCATTTCATGGAAAGAACGGAACCCAGCCTGTTGCCGTCGTCTGCCATGGGAATCGCCTGTATGGTATTGTCAAGTTCCAGCTTATAGATGCCGTCCCCGTCGCTGCCGATGTACAGATTCCCCTTGGGATCTTCACACAAGGACAGGATGACTCCGTTCTCCACCCCGCTGGTATCCCGGTTATAAATCCGGTATATAGCATTATTACGCATAATGACAAGGCCATCGCCGGTTCCCACCGCAATATCCCCGTTCCTGCGCACCAGCAGCGTGCGGATCATATTGGTAGGCATTCCTTCCGTAACACTCCAGTTTTGCCACTGTCCGTCTTTATAACGCAGCAACCCAAACCGCCGATAGGTAGCAATCCAGAGATTTCCGTTTTCATCCTCCGCAAAATAACGCACCCTGGTTCCCCGCAGCAATCTGGTCAGAGGATTACGGATCGCGTTATACCGGCTGTCAAGGATATGCAGGCCGTTGTCTGCCCCCAAATACAGATCGCCCCGGTATTTTATCACTGCATTATACGTAACTTCCGGCAGCATCGCCATGGAGGAGACATCTGTAAAACGGGTCCTGGCTATACGCAACGCCCCGCTGTTGGAAGACGCCAGCCAGTAACCCCCGTAATTATCCTGCATGATTTGCTCGACAGAAGATTCAAACAGACCGCCTTCTACTTTATGAAAAACCATATCCCGGTCAAAGAAGCCGAGACCGTTACGGGCGCAGACCAGCAGGCGTCCGGCCTGATCCTGGTACAGGCAGCAGTGATCTTCAATCTCTCCTGTCGCGAATGTCCTGATTCGCAAATCCTCCCCGTCAATATACTGATTGACATAGGTATCTATGCGAAGAATAGCATTGCCCGTCGTTGTAAGATAAACAATGCCGTCCTTATCACAAAACACATATTTCGGGTGGTATCCGTTAAAATAACGCTTGTCAAAATACGCAATTACTCGCTGATCATCAAGGAGGAACACATCTCCGTCATAGGTTACACCCCATATCCTGCCAATGTCTTCCGCCGCCAGGGATACAACCATATGATGCTGCAGTCTCGGATCCTCGATCCAATGTTGGGGAATTCTGGCTTTTTCATTATATACGGCCACTCCATTGGCGGAAGCAATATATATCCTGCCATCCCGATCCTCAACAATTGCTTTCTGGTTGGTAGCAGATATCTCTTCTTTTTTGCGGATGATTCCGTTTTCACTGCAATACAGGTTTTCGTCCGCAGTACCAATCCACAGACGCTGCCGGGAATCTTCAAACAGACAGCTCACCCGGACTATCGCCTGGTTATTCTCGTCTTTCATCTGCTGGAACGTCTGGCCGTTATAACGCATCAGGCCCGCGTAACTGCCGATCCACAAATATCCGTCATGACTTTGGGCAATGGCGTTTGCCTCATCGGACAGCATGCCGTTGCCGCTGTGAAACAGTGTTTCTTTATAAGACGCAAACAGAGACCTGTGATGTTCAGCCCCTGCCACAACAGGAAGCAGGCACAAGGATAGAAGCATACATATTAAAATGACTGCCTGATGAAATGCTCTATACCGCAACATTTACGCTTCCTCTCTCAAACAAATTCTTTAATAAATATATTCATAAGTATTGTTTTATATAATTATACTCCAAATCCTGCTCTTTTACCAGTTTCTTATGCAGAATCAGTTAGCTTTTCTATAATTATAGGATGATTTGAAAATTTTAATAGAATAATTCCACTCCATAATAATTTTTCCTTTGGAACCGTCATCAGATGTGTTATAATATTTGCGATACTATTTTACAAGCAGGATGGAAAAATGAAAGAAGATTCAATAATCCCCAAACAAAAGCAGCCTGCAGTAATGACGCCAAGGCAAAAGCAGCTTGCAATTGCCAAAAAGCGGCGGCAAAACTGGCGCAGGCAGGTACAGAACCGGGTCAATAAAAATGAAATCCCTAATCCCTGTCAGTGCGGTTTCATTGTTTTTGATCTGGAAGGCGCCGGCTTTCTGGAAGAAGATATTACCGAAATTGCCGCCATCCGGGTTTCTCCTTCCGGTGAAATCCAGGAAATCTACCAACAACTGGTAAGGCCTATCACCAAATTGAACCGGCGGGTAATCGCCATAACGGGAATTACAGAAGATATGCTTGCAGACAAGCCAAAACTGACAGATGTGCTGGATGACTTTTTTGCATTTGTCGGTGACAGTATCGTGTTAGGCCACGACATCGGTTACAATGATATCATGAATATCAACATGGCCTGCCGCCGGTTTCACCGCCAAAATCTGTTCCTTCCCAGATTCCTGGACACAGAACGCATCGCCAAGCGCCTGCTGCCAACCCAGACAGGCGGGAAATTCGGTCTGGATGCCCTGATGAAGTATTATAATCTCCAGGCAGAGGGAGAGCACCGGGCTTTGGCCGACTGCTACTCTGCCTGGGCACTTTACCGATGCCTGCTCAGAGAATACGAATATAAAAAAGAAGAGTTGTAACAACGCTTTAGCAAGTTCTTGTTACAACTCTTTTGCTTTTTTATCCTGTTTTTCAGCTGACGTTTTGACAAATCAACAAGTGGTTCCTTTGTCTGCCGATTTTGCCTGCTGTTCCTCAAAAAGGTTTATATTTTTTCATAATGGCCCGGGCCACATGATAACCGTCCAGTGCTGCGCTCATGATGCCGCCTGCATAGCCGCAGCCTTCCCCACAGGGATAAAGACCCGCATGGGTCATACTTTGGTAATCCGAACCCCGCACAATCCGCAACGGTGCGGAAGTACGCGTTTCCACACCTGTCAGGATACCGGACGGGCCGTCAAACCCCTGGATCCTGCGGCCAAAATACCGGATTCCCTGTTTCAATGTGTCTGATACATAGTTCGGCAGGATCGATTCCAACGCAGCTTCCGTTACGCCGGGCCGGCAACTGGGCATAGCGCCGAAAAAAGCTTCGCCGGTTTTTTCCGCCGGATGATCATCCCTGTATTTCACGGAAAGATCTTGTAGGTACATCTGCGCATCCCACAGTGTCGGTTTTGTCCCCTGCAAAAAGCTCTGTACACTTTGGGCAGGGGCTTTGTAGTTTTGGCCGCCGGCCATAAAAGCCATCCTTTCGTATTTTCTCTGGAACGCCACGCCAGCCAGCGGTTCTGTTCCAAAGTCATCAGGAGTAACGTTTACCACCAATGCACTGTTGGCAATTCCGCTGTCACGCTGATACAGGCTCATGCCGTTGACCACTACCCCGCCTTCTTCGGAAGCAGCGGCTACAACCTGTCCGCCAGGACACATACAGAAGGAATAAGCCGCACGCTTTCTGTCCTCTGTATGGTAAACCAGTGCATAATCCGCCACACCCAGCTGCGGATGACCGGCAAAATCTCCATACTGTGCCTGATCAATCAATATCTGGGGATGTTCTACACGCACGCCTATGGCAAAGGCTTTTGCCTCCATACCTATGCCTCTGGAAGCCAGCACTTTATAAGTATCCCTTGCACTGTGCCCGCAGGCCAGTATAACCGCCTCTGTTGCCATGACTGTCCCATCATCCAACAGCAAACCTGTCAGCCGGTTATCCTTTATTAAAAAATCAACTGCCTGGGTCTCACAGCGTATTTCCCCACCGCAGTGTTCAATCTCCGCGGCCAGCCCCTGCACCATGGCCCGCAGCTTATCCGTTCCCACATGGGGTTTATGCTCGGTCAGGATTTCCTTGGGCGCCCCGGCTTTGACAAACGCCTGCAAAATATCGGCCATCACCGGATCATTGACACGGGTGGTGAGCTTTCCGTCCGAAAAGGTACCTGCCCCGCCCATGCCGAACTGTACGTTAGACACCGGATCAAATTCGCCGGTTCGCCAAAACCTATCAACATCCTCAACACGTTTATGCAAAGCTCGCCCCCGTTCCAAAACAAGGGGCCGATACCCGTACTTGGCCAGTTCCAAAGCTGCAGTAAGACCTGCCGGACCTGCGCCGATCACAACAGGGCGTTCTGTTATAGGAACTTTACCCAATTGGGGTACTTCCGGCTGCGCAGGAACAAACAGACTCACTCCCGGACGGCTGAGTATTTTTTTGCCGACAGCTTGTGGCAAATCCGCTTCCACCGTTACATGATATAACAATCCTATATTGTTTTTTCGTCGCGCATCCACAGCCCGATGCAACACCTGCACTTTCTGCAACGCAGCTTTTCGGATTCCCAGTTTATCTGCTACACATTCTTTTAACGTCTTTTCTTTGAGCAGGCTTATCCGGACATCATTTACCCGCAGTTGCATCAACGTCATCTTTTCCCTTCTCCCGTCTTCCTGTTGTCTTACGAAAACCCGGCCCCCAATGAGTTTGCATATTGGCGGTAAAATTAACACGGATTCCATAAAAAGCAGATAAAAGGAAAGAGCTTTTCATTGTGTCATTTACAGACAAAACTCACAATACTCTTTCCTTCACAATTTAAAACTATTCTTTTGTCTTTTCCTCAGTAGTGTTTTCAACCGTCAAATCAACATCAACTGTCTGTCTGGCCGCACTCACACCGGCCGGCAGAATTATCTTGACCGGTACAGTTGCATTTTTAGTTATTTTTTCCAGATCCACCGGTTCCAAATTCAATTCTTTCAGAGTATCTACAGCAGAAGGCGCGCCGGACACTGTAACTTTAAACGGATTTACCGTAGCACTGGTAATCTTTAGCCCTCCCGTCAGTTCTCCTTTATAAGCAACCTTCACTGGAACCGTAACCGTCTGGGTTCGCTTTTTCAGTTTTGTACGGACGATTATCTCTGCCGGATCAATGGCCACATCCTGCATATCCATACCGTCTTTCGCCACAGCCGTCGGTTTCTGTGTCACGGTGAACTCTTCGCTGCGTCCGCCTACATCTACGGGTACGAATATTTTATCCAGTGCTTCCAGACGGGTAGCTGCTCCTTCTACCTTAACCTCTGATGGCGTCAGCAGGTATGAATCCACCGCAAAGTCTTTATTAGGTGAACCGACAATCTCCGCCGTGACAGGCACGATCTTGTCCTTTTTCACATCAATAAACAGGCTGACTGCCGGGGGAGTTACCTGTACCACATCCCCTCTGACAAAGCGGGCATTAACCAGGATGGTATGTGTACCAACAGAAAGCTTGCTCAGATTTACAAAAGCGAAAATATCGCTTAACGGCATATTCGCAAGCGCCGTTCGTGTGCCTCTTACCCGCACGCTGACCTTTTCAGGCACATTGAACACGATCATGCCTTCCGTCAGATTGCGTGAAGCCAGTGGAACCGCATATTCTTTTTCCACAACAGGGTTCTGTTCGCTCATTACATACAGCCATAAACAGCAGGCAATGAGTACGCACATGAACCGGGCAAACCATTTATCACGATTTTCACTCTTATTGTTAGTCATGGTCTGCCTCCCGGTTTCGTAACCCGCTTTTTAGCATTAGTGCTATCTGTTTCTTTATTGCGGAACCCATTCAGTTTTTCCCGGATCATCTGACCAACCGTAAAATGATGATGCCCCATTAAAGCGGACTGGAGCATGTCAACTACATCTTCCCGCCGCAGGTAACGGTAAATCTCACCGTTCCGGGTAACAGAAATCGTTCCGGTCTCCTCACTGACCACCACTACCAGCGCGTCTGACTGCTCGGAAATACCGATAGCTGCCCGGTGCCGGGTCCCCAGTTCCTGGCTCAGGCCTCTGGCATCTGTCAGGGGCAGCAGGCAGGAAGCTGCAATGATACGGTTGCCCCGGATAATGACCGCGCCGTCATGCAAAGGGGTATCCTTTTCAAAAATGTTTAACAACAGACTGTCTGTTACCAGCCCGTCGATTTTTACGCCGGTCTCTATCCTTTCTTCCAGACCGACCGCCCGTTCAAAGACAATCAGGGCGCCGACTTTCCGCTGCCCCATGATTACTGCCGCATTCGCCACCGCTTCAATCATGTCATTCAGTTCCGCTTCGTCCAGCTCCACTTGTTTGCGGAACAGACGGCCACGGCCTATCTGCTCAAGCGCACGGCGCAACTCCGGCTGGAAAACAACCGGCAGCGCAACCATCATCATGGTTATAGCCTTTTGCAAAATCCAGTTGACGACGTGCAGGTTCAGCCATTTGCTGACAACAACCAGCGAAGCCAGCACCATCAGACCTTTAACCAGCGCCGCAGCCCTGGTGTTTTTCAGCATGATATAGATACGGTATAGAAAAAAGGCAACCAGTCCGGTATCAATTATATCCAGAATACCTATGGTCCTTACTAATGTCTGAAACTGTTCCAGCAATGCTTTCACCTTGTCTTTCTAAATTGGAACAATACGCCGGAAAGATACTTTACATAAAATATCATCGGCAAGCGAGACGACGTATTCCTAATCATCAAAAATACTGTTTCAGTAACAGGTACCGTTTAACCTGTAATGTTATTATAACAAACTATCTGTAAATCCGCTATAAAAAACAAAACTCTTTTGCAAAAAAACTCCATAATCCAATTTATGGAAATTTCCCGGCAAAAGAGTCATTGAAATCAGATTCTTTCCAGCAGTTCTTTCAGTTTTTCTTCCTGTTCTTTCAGTATTGCCCCGCCTTTTTCCAGCTGTTTGTCATTCTCTACATAGCTGGGTCCGCCATAAGAGACGCGGGCGTTGACGCAATGCTCTGGATCCAGGGCCTGCATCAGGTCCGGTTCAAACAGCTCGCTGAACTGTTTATATTCCTCCAGCGTCATATCCAGGAGGAACTTCTTCTCTTTAATGGCGTAGGCCACGCACTGCCCCACCACCGCATGGGCCTTGCGGAAGGGCAGGCCTTTGCGCACCAGGTAATCCGCCAGGTCGGTGGCATTAGAAAAATCGTGGGATACCGCCCACTTCATCCGGTCCGTATTCACCGCCATGGTAGCAATCATGTCCTTATACACCTGAAGGGTAAACTTCACGGTGTCAATGGCATCGAACAAACCTTCCTTGTCTTCCTGCAGGTCTTTGTTATACGTCAGCGGCAGGCCTTTCAGGGTGGTCAGCAGGGCCATCAGCTCGCCATAGACCCGCCCGGTCTTGCCCCGCACCAATTCGGAGATGTCCGGATTTTTCTTCTGGGGCATCATGGAAGAGCCGGTAGCAAAGGCGTCGTCCAGTTCGATAAAACCGAACTCCGTACTGCTCCACAGGCACAGTTCCTCGGACAGGCGGCTCATGTGCATCATCAGAATAGACGCAAAGGACAGGAAATCCAGGATATAATCCCGGTCGCTGACCGCATCCATGCTGTTGGGGTACACATTTTTAAAATTGAGCTGCTCCGCCACGTAAAAGCGATCAATGGGGAACGTGGTTCCGGCAATGGCGCCGGCCCCCAGAGGCATAATATCCGCATCTTCCCACACGCCCAGCAGGCGGCGGAAGTCACGCTGCAGCATATTGAAATACGCCAGCATATGATGGGCAAAGGTGATGGGTTGGGCCCGCTGCAGATGGGTATAGCCCGGCATCAGCGTCTTGTCATGCTTTTTCGCCACCGCCAGGATCTCTTTTTCAAATGCCAGCAGCAGTTCCGCAATCTCTACAATCTGCCGCTTCATATACATGTGCATGTCCAGCGCCACCTGGTCGTTGCGGCTCCGGGCCGTATGCAGCCGGGCTCCGGCGTCCCCGATCCGTTCCGTCAGACGGGCCTCCACGTTCATATGGATATCTTCCAGCGCCACGCTGAATGCAAAATTGCCGGCTTCAATATCTTTCAGGATATCCTGCAGCCCCGCCACAATCTTTTTCCCGTCTGCCTTTGGGATAATGCCGCATTTTACCAGCATGTTGGCATGGGCTATGCTGCCCCGGATATCTTCCTGATATAACCGCTTATCATAATTAATGGACGCATTGAATGCGTCCACTAATTCGTTCGTATTCTTACTGAAACGACCGCCCCACAACTTGGCCATTATTTCAACGTACCTTTCTTCATCATAGCCCTTACGGCTAACGGCAAACCGAACAGATTGATGAATCCGGTTGCGTCGCTCTGATCGTACACTTCGTCTTCGCCGAAGGTCACGTATTCCTTGCTGTACAGGGAATACGGAGACTTGGCGCCGGCGCTGATGATGTTGCCTTTATACAGTTTCAGGCGAACCGTACCTGTAACGGTTTTCTGGGTTTCGTTTACAAATGCTTCCAGCGCTTCCCGCAGGGCGCAGAACCATTTTCCGTCATATACCAGTTCCGCGTATTTGATGGCCAGGCCTTCTTTGTAATGATAGGTATCCCTGTCCAGGCAAAGGTTTTCCAGTTCATTGTGGGCATAGTAGATGATAGCGCCCGCCGGGGTCTCATATACACCACGACTCTTCATGCCCACCAGACGGTTTTCCACGATATCGGTGATGCCTACGCCGTTACGGATACCGATCTCATTCAGCGTCTCCACAATCTTGGCCGGACTCAGCTTTTTGCCGTTGACCGCTACAGGAACACCCTTCTTAAATTTCAGTGTCAGCATTTCCGGTTTGTCCGGCGCCGTCTCCGGTGTGCAGGTCACCCGGAACATTTTCGCTTTAGGCGCATTCCAGGGATCTTCCAGGTCGGAACCTTCATGGGACAGATGCCACATGTTCCGGTCCATGGAGTAGTCGTCTTCATGGGATACGGGAATGGGAACGTTGTGC
Source organism: Acidaminococcaceae bacterium (assembly GCA_017554485.1). Taxonomy (GTDB): domain Bacteria; phylum Bacillota; class Negativicutes; order Acidaminococcales; family Acidaminococcaceae; genus Succiniclasticum. Next base: position 15,285 of record JAFZIG010000177.1, read on the forward strand.
GCTGCCGCATAGTCAATTTCCTGGTCCCGGGAACGCAGTTCCCACTCACGCCAGGGAGCGATGATGGCCAGATCCGGATCCAGGGATTTTACGGTCAGCTCAAAACGCACCTGGTCGTTGCCCTTGCCGGTAGCGCCGTGGGCTACGGCATCCGCGTTTTCCTTATGGGCGATATCCACCAGATGCTTGGCGATCAGCGGACGGGCAAAGGAAGTGCCCAGCAGGTATTTCTTTTCATATACGGCGCCGGCTTTTACGCAGGGCCATACGTAGTTGGCGATAAAGTCTTCTTTCAGATCCAGGATGTAGCATTTGCTGGCGCCGGATTTGATAGCTTTGTCATGGACCGGATCCAGTTCGTCGCCCTGGCCCAGGTCCGCGCAGACAGCGATAATCTCGCAGTTATTATAATTCTCTTTTAACCAGGGGATAATAACGGAGGTATCCAGACCGCCGCTGTATGCTAATACAACTTTTTTGATGCTTTCCTTTTTAACTTTTGCCATTTCCATTGGCCTCCTCTTCGTAATGTGTATTGCAGATTGCTGTTTCATATCATTGTCTGCAAAGTTTTAACATGCTTATTGTAGCACGTTATTTAAAAATTGCAAGTGTTTTTATGCAATTTTTTTCATTTTTTATGAATAATTATAAAATATTAGGCATTTCAATTATATCGTAAACTATATGAATATAGGCAAACTTTATTTTTGCATGTATTCAATCTATATACATTATAATTCCGCATCGCTCATCAAAAGCACCATAATGGCTTTCTGGGTATGCAGTCGGTTTTCCGCCTGATCCCAGACAAAGGACTGGGATCCTTCCAGCACATCTTCGGTAATCTCCTCGCCCCGGTGGGCTGGCAGGCAGTGCAACACGATAGCGCCCTTATTGGCAACTTTCAGCAATTCGCTGTTGATCTGATAATCATGCAAAGCTTGCAGACGGATTTCCCGTTCTGCCTCTTGTCCCATGCTTGTCCAGACATCGGTATATAATACATCGGCCCCCTGTACGGCTTTGAGGATGTCCTCTTCCACAGAAATGTGGCAGCCCGTCAGCGCTGCGTCTTCCTGCGCCTGCTTTAACACGACAGGGTCCGGCTGGTAACCTTTCGGGCTGGCGCACACCATATCCATGCCGACTTTGGCGCAAGCATACATCAGGGAATGGGCCATGTTGTTACCGTCCCCTACATACACCAGCTTGCTGCCTTGCAATGAACCCAGATGCTCCTCAAAGGTCAGAAGGTCCGTCAGCGCCTGGCAGGGATGCAGCAGATCCGTCAGCCCGTTAATGACCGGGACAGATGCATATTGCGCCAGTTCAATGACAGAATCGTTAGAGAATGTACGGATCATAATGCCGTCCACCATCCGGGACAGCACACGGGCGGTGTCGCGGATCGGTTCGCCCCGGCCGATCTGGGAATCCCTGTCGCTCAGATAGATGGCATGCCCGCCCAGCTGGTAAAAACCGGTTTCAAAGGATACTCGGGTGCGGGTGGAAGCTTTGGAAAACATCATGGCCAGGGTCTTGCCCTTGCAGAATTCGTGGGGAACCCCTATCTTCTGCATCTTCTTCAGCTTTTTCGCCACATCCAGAATCAGCAGCACTTCCTCTGTGGACAAATCGTGGATGCACAACAAATCCTTATGTTTTAATCTCATAATAACCCCTCTCATCTGTATGGAATTAAGAATCAACTGCTATAATTTAGTATTTTACCATATTCTTTCACATTTTAATAGTTAAAATTCACAAAGTTGCTTTGCCAAAAGCGCTCGGGCTTGATACAATGGTGATAACAAGACGAATTAACGGACAGGAAAAGACATCGCAAACACGTCAACGATTGCTTTTGTCTTTTCCTGACGTGAACCAATACATTTTCACGGAGACGCCATGCGTAGAAGTAGAAACAAGAAACCGAAGAAAAGCCGCATTCCGCAGATAATTGGGCTGACCATTCTCTTTGTGCTGCTCTTTATCGGCTGGAACATGTTAGGCGCACAGCCGGAGATTCCTAAGCCTCTCAGCCAGGCAGCGGATGACTTTAAAAAGAATCCAAAAATTGAAAATGTGATTGACCTGACCGGGAAACAGGCAAAAGCCGTAACCGATAAAGCCAGTGATGCAGCCAAAGCTGCAGGCAAAGCTTTGGATAGCAGCAATCTTCCTGACAAGGCTGGAAAACTTGCCAGTTCTGCTGCCAAAGGCGCCGACAAACTGGGAAAACAGGTGAAACAAGGCGGCGACTCCGCCCTGGTAAAGGTTTCCACTGTTTGGAACATAGAAGAAACGGTTAAGTCTCTGCGTTCCGACCCGGACTGGGTAACTCTGCAGAAAATTCCGGACCATACACGCAAAGCCCTGCTTGCCATAGAAGATCATGACTTCTACAAACACGGGGCTCTGGATTATATCGGTATCGCCCGGGCCGCCTTTGCTAACCTGAAAGCGGGGGAAGTACAGCAGGGCGGCAGTACCCTCACCCAGCAGATGGTCAAAAACGTATTTTTAAGCAGCGAGCAGACCTTCACCCGTAAAGCGGAAGAAGCGATTCTGGCAACACGGGTAGAACAGAAATATACCAAAGATGAAATACTAGAAATCTATTTTAACACCACATACTTTGGCGCCGGCGCTTACGGGATACGGGATGCCGCAAAGAAATACTTTGGCAAAGAGCCGGGCAAACTGGCGCTTCCGGAAAGCGCCATGCTGGCGGCCATGCCTTACGCCCCCAGCGCCCTGAATCCTTATGAAAACCCCAAAGGCTGCGCGAAACGGGTACGTCTGGTATTAAAGGAAATGCTGAAATACGGGTACATCGGCAACACGGAACATGACGCTGCCCTGTCTAAAGGTGTTACGCTGAAAAACGGGAGAGTGCTGCTGTTAGAATAATTGTCTATAAAAACAACAATATAAAGTAAAAGAACAGGCAACGCAAAAACGTCAACGATTGCTATTCCATGGATTTATGTGCCTATGGCTTCGAAACTCGGGGCTTCGCCCCTCAGACAGTCTCGCCATGACGGCACATTTCATCTCATGACAAGAGGAAGTGATGATTAATTCGTCCGCACGCTTGTCAGCGCTTTTTGTGAATGACTTCGTCAATGTCTCTTGACGAAGCACCGCTTCGCCTTCAATCCATTTCCTTGTCATTCGCAAAAAGCCCTCAACAATCGCACGAACTCATTTAATCATCGCTTCCTCTGACGCAATCGTTTTCTATGTTTTGCTTATGCCTGTTCTTTTACTGTTGTTGTGGTCTCTTCTGATTGCAAAACCTTACCCGGCTTATCCAGACACATACATATTATCTTTTACATAAAACCGCCAAGGCCAGTCTGCCGCTTCTTCCGCATAGGCTACGTTGATGCGTGATGACGACGCAATCCGATTATCGGGAATATCGCGAAAACGGACAAGACGCAACGGGCTTGTCGAATCACACAGGTCCAGCCCGTATTCCTCTTTTGTAATCGCTAATGCCTGACATACTTTCCCCGGTCCGCTGCATAAGTTCCGCAACTGGCTTGTTTGCCTCCGTTTGCGCATCAGGTCTATGCCGATAACCGGTTCCAGCGCCCGGATCAAAACAGCGTTGCCTTCTCCAGCAGGTCCCGTCACCACGTTGAAGCAGTGATGCATGCCGTAAATGAAATATACATAGGCATAACCGCCGTCCCCGTACATGATTTTTGTCCGCTCGCTGCGGTTCTGGTAGGCGTGGCAGGCTTTGTCAATGGCGCCCATATAGGCTTCCGTCTCCACGATCATGCCGCCCGCGACACCTTCCGGCGTACCATGCACCAAAAGACAGCCCAGCAGTTTGCGGGCCAACTCTATGGTATCCTGCCTGAAAAAAGAATGATTCATTATCATGTTTTACAAAAAAACGGGCGTAATCTCAATATTCATGATTGGCTCCACGCCTGCGTTATACGAAATACAAACAAACAGCCGTTATAATCAGACTTTTGCCATATCAGTGATGGAACAGCCGCAAATGGGTGAAGGAGACAGCCATGTTGTATTTGTCCGCCGTTTCGATCACATGGTCGTCACGGATGGATCCGCCGGCTTCCGCCACGTACTGGACGCCGCTGCGGTGGGCCCGCTCGATATTGTCGCCGAAGGGGAAGAAAGCGTCACTGCCTAAGGCGACTCCTGTCAGTTTCTCCGCCCAGGCTTTCTTTTCCTCTTTGGTCAGCGGTTCCGGTTTCTCCGTAAAGAACAGCTGCCAGGTCCCTTCCGCCAGCACGTCTTCGTAATCGTCGGAAATGTAAACATCAATGGTGTTATCCCGGTCCGGGCGGCGAATGTCTGTCTTAAAGGGTAGAGCCATCACTTTCGGGTTCTGCCGTTGCCACCATATGTCCGCCTTGTTACCGGCCAGGCGGGTGCAGTGGATGCGGGACTGCTGCCCTGCGCCTACGCCAATGGTCATGCCGTCTTTTACATAGCAGACGGAATTAGACTGGGTGTATTTTAAGGTAATCAATGCTACCATAAGGTCACGGGCCGCCGCTTCAGGAATCTCCTTGTTCTTCGTAGGACGCTCTGCCAGCAGATCAGTGGTAATCTTAGCGTTGTTCCGGGTCTGCTCGAAGCATACACCGAAGACCTGCTTCGTTTCCTGTTCTTCCGGCACATAGTCTGGATCCATCTGCATCACCAGATAGGAACCGTTGCGCTTGCTCTTTAATATAGCCAGCGCTTCCTCGGTGTAGCCGGGAGCAATGACGCCGTCAGACACTTCCCGCTTCAGCAGCAAGGCAGTTTCCTTGTCGCAGATATCGGACAACGCCGCAAAGTCACCGTAGGAAGACATGCGGTCCGCGCCCCGGGCCGCCGCATAAGCAGAGGCAATCGGCGTCAGTTCCAGGTCGTCCACAAAATAAACCTTCTTCAGTGTATCGCTTAACTCTGTAGCCACTGCTGCCCCCGCCGGGCTCACATGCTTGAAGGAAGCCGCCGCAGGTAAACCAGTAGCTTCTTTCAATTCCATGACCAGTTGCCAGCTGTTAAAAGCGTCCAGCAGGTTGATAAACCCCGGACGTCCGTTTAAAACAGTAAAGGGCAGATCCTTGCCGTCCTTCATATACACCTTTGCGATTCTCTGATTGGGATTGCAGCCATACTTCAATGCAAGTTCATTCATGTGTCAGTTCCTCCTGTCGATGATTTGCTTTTAAACCTGATTCCACGGGACGCCCCGGTCAAGCAATTTACTCCCGTAAAAATAAAAACCGGCCAGTCCTGTGCTTTCGCCCAGACGGTCGGCATCCACAGTCATGCTCCATGTGGTGAATCCACTTCCGTCAGTCACATGACCTTCTTCAATATTATAGCGTGTATAATCTGTAATTGTCAATTAAGATATGTAATGCAAGACAGACTTATCTGTGATACAATAGTAACAGTAAAGATGTGCGTGTCAACAGATTGTATCCAACTATATTTTAATGTTGTAATTAAATCACTTACAGGAAAGGAACACCTCATCATGTTATGTTACGTTTGCCCTCATCGTTGCGGTGTTGACCGCCCTAACAGCATCACCGATACCGACGGCATGTTCGGCTGCTGCGGTGTCGGCATTCTGCCTGTGGTTTCCCGCGCCGGCGTGCATATGTGGGAAGAGCCCTGCCTCAGCGGCACACGGGGCGCCGGAACCGTATTCTTTACCGGCTGCAACCTGCACTGCTGCTATTGCCAGAATTATGAAATCAGCTGCCTGGACAAAGGAAAGGAAATCTCAGTAGCCCGGCTGAAAAAAATCTATCACGAGCTGATTGACAAAGGCGTGCACAATATCGATCTGGTCACTCCGACCCACTTCGCGTATTCCATCCTGCAAAGCCTGGATGAAAAGCTGCCGGTTCCTGTGGTATACAATACTAGCGGCTTTGAAGTCACGGACACATTACTGAAATTTGAAGGCAAAGTGCAGATCTGGCTGCCGGACCTGAAATACAGTGACGATATGCTGGCGTTGAAATACAGCAACGCTTACGATTACTGGAATATCGCCCGTAAAGCGATCCTGGAAATGTTCCGCCAGGCCGGCCCCTACAAACTGGATGAGGACGGAATTATGCAGAGCGGTGTGATCATCCGCCATCTGGTGCTACCGGGATTTATGGACAATACAAAACGCGTCATCGACTGGATAGCCCGGACCTTCAAGTCCGGGGACGTGATGTTCAGTCTCATGCACCAGTATGTTCCCTGCGGTCGCGCCAGTGAATATCCGGAACTGAACCGCAAGGTCACGCCCGAAGAATACAAAGAAGTAGAAGACTACCTCTTCGCCAGCGGCATCGAAGACGGCTTCGTGCAGGAGGGAGATGCTGCCAGTGGGGAGTTCATCCCCTGCTTCGACGGAACCGGAGTATAAAGCAAAATCTGGCTTTGGTCATTGTAATGACCAAACTTTTTTCGCAACTTCAGTCGTGGTGCTAGTTTTCGAGCCTGCTCTCTTTATATATGATTCTTTGCGTTTATGTCTCATGTAGCGATAATTGCAAGAACCTTCATTCAAACTGCCTGAGAGAGCTGGCATTACGTCTACACCGAAATAGTAGCAACCGGAAAACGCCCAACAGTGAGCAGACATTGCTAAAAGAATATTCGGATTGGGGATAATGGATGACCTTGCCCTGCTTCTTCAACGTCCTGGTCATTGTAGCCTCTTTCCGCCGCTTTAGAGTTCACACTAATTCCCCATTTTACACATTGACGTTGACAGCGTTTCTAACTATAATATAGAGTGGTTGGTTTTGAAATCATCATAGTAAATGGAATCTCTGACCGGGGAGGTTAAACAGGAGGTTCTATAGCGCCAGGCCCTGACATGGGTGACGAGGAATGGCAGTTGTCGAAAGACTCGGCGGATGCTGCCACGGCGTACAGTGCGTCGTGAAAGGGAAAGCAAAAAGCGGAATCAAAACCGTAACAGAGGTTCCCCCAGCACTGTGTGAGATACTATATTCATTTAAAGGAGAATTGTAAAATGAGAGTCGTTATTCAGGATAATTATGAAAAAATGTGCCTTTGGGCAGCTAACTATATTGCGAACCGTATTAAAGAGCATAACGCCGGCCCCGAAAAGGATCGTCCGTTTGTACTGGGTCTGCCGACCGGGTCTTCCCCCATCGGCGTGTACAAGGAACTGGCCCGCATGAACAAGGCCGGGGAACTGAGCTTCGCCAATGTAGTAACTTTCAATATGGACGAATATCTGGGCCTGCCCCATGAACATGACCAGTCCTACTGGTACTTCATGCACGACAATTTCTTTGACCATTTAGTGGACATGAAACCGGAGAACATCAACATCCTCAATGGCATGACCACCAATCCGGTTAAAGAATGCGCGGATTACGAAGCAAAAATCGCTTCTTACGGCGGCATCGACCTGTTCATGGGCGGCATCGGTGTGGACGGCCACATCGCATTTAACGAGCCTTTCACCAGCCTGGCTTCCCGTACCGGTCTGCGGAACCTGACCACGGATACCCGCATCGTCAACTCCCGCTTCTTCGGCAACGATCCGGAAAAAGTACCGTCCCAGGCCCTGTCCGTCGGCGTCGGCACCGTTACGGATTCCAAGGAAGTACTGATCCTGATCAACGGCCATAACAAAGCCAGAGCCCTGGCGGCTACCGTAGAAGGCGGCATGTCCCATAAATGGACCTGCAGCGCCCTGCAGATGCACAATGGCGCCATCATCGCCTGTGACGAGGCGGCCTGCGGCGAGCTGACCGTAGACACCTACAAATATTTCCTGGATATCGAAAAAAAGGAGAGATTGTAATTCATGTATACCATTAAAGATATGTATGACCTGGATCATACGCTGGCTGCCGATTACCTGAAAGGCTTCACCTATCCCTGGGAAGCCCTGAAGGGTATCAAGGAGCTGATTTTGAAATTAGGCCCCACACTTGGCGAAGATTACGAAGAAGTAAAACCCCAGGTCTGGGTGCACAAGACTGCAACGGTCTTCCCCACTGCCTATCTGGGAGCTCCCTGCATCATCGGGCCCAATACGGAAGTCCGTCACGGTGCTTTCATCCGCGGCTCTGCGTTAGTAGGCGCTGACTGCGTGGTAGGCAACTCCGTTGAACTGAAGAATGTTATTCTGTTTGACCATGTGCAGACCCCGCATTACAATTATGTAGGCGACAGCATCCTGGGCTATTACAGCCACATGGGCGCCGGCAGCATCACCAGCAATGTAAAGGCAGACAAGAAGCTTGTTGTCGTTCACAACGGGACGGAACAGGTTGAAACCGGCATCAAAAAATTCGGCGCCATGCTGGGCGACCACGTGGAAGTGGGCTGCAATGCGGTCTGCAACCCAGGCACGGTCATCGGCCGGAACAGCAATGTCTATCCCACCTCCTGTGTGAGAGGCGTTGTGCCTGCAGATTCCATCTACAAGAACAGCGGGGAAATCATCCATAAGGGGGAAATGTAACAATGGGTAAATATTTCGGCAC
>JAFZIG010000019.1 GCA_017554485.1 Acidaminococcaceae bacterium
TCTGATATTGGTGCGGTAGAGAGGATTTGAACCTCCACGGGGTCAACCCCCACTAGCTCCTGAGGCTAGCGCGTCTGCCGTTCCGCCACTACCGCATGTTTCTGACATATTTCAGAACGCTTGTACAATATACAACACTTTCTGCCTTTTGTCAAGAACTTTTTTTGCAACCAAAACTTGTGGTGCGGTTGATGGGATTTGAACCCATACGAGGTTACCCTCACCACCCCCTCAAAGTGGCGTGTCTGCCGTTCCACCACAACCGCGGGAAAGCATTGATATGCAACGTAATCATATTAGCACAATTGATTTGGTTCGTCAATATTTTTTTGCATTTGAAGTCTATTGAAGCAGTATCACTAAAGCATAAATCACTTCCTGTTAAAGAACAATGAAATAGAGATAATGTAAATCGTATTTCTTTTTGAGGTGATAATCCGATGAGGACAACAGAACGAAACTTAAAAAGCAGTAAACTTTTTGTATTTCTGCTTGTTTGCGTAGTCATACTCTCTGTTTGCTGCTTTGGCTGCTCCGGGTCCAAAAAACCGGCAGACAAAGATCCCGCACCCGCCAATCCTGTGACGGACAATCCGACGCAGCAAAAACCGGTGCCCCAGAAAGTTGTGAAAGCGGAACGTTCCGGTACCGTTTATTATCGTTACAAGGGAAGAGAAGATTTCAATCTGTATCAGGAACCCGCAAACCCCAAAAGCGTTGTTACAGGCAAGGTTAAGGCAGGCGACCAGTTCCGGATCCTGGATGAAAAAGATTTCCACGTGCTGGTTGAAACAGAAGACAAGCGGAAGGGCTGGATACTGAAACACAGTATCGCGGAATATTTCTTTACGGAACCGGAAGTGAAAATGAACGCGAAGAAGCCGCCGGTTCCCGATGCGCTGGCTATCTTTGGCCCAAGCTTTGAGGAAAACCCGGTAGAGCCTGCGATCTGGTACGAAGTTTGTCCTGCAATGGACCTGGAGCTGCATGAGTTCCCTCATGTTAAATCCCCTGTGGTGGCAACGGCAAAAGCCAATAAGCGCTACCTGGTGACGGATACGGCTATGGTTGGGTTTCCCAAGCTTTCGTACCGGGAGTTTCCCAACGGCGCCAAGGGCAGCCATATTGTTGGGTTAGGCTTTGAAGCATCTGTTTTCTATCATGAGGGACGGGTGTTTGAGACGGGCCTGGATTCTCCCTATAAGGCTTACAGCGGCTTTAAAAATATTGAAAATTTTGATCCTGATTTTAAGAATTTGGGCAAATATCGGAACCATTGGCTGCGGCTGCAGACAGAAGACGGAACAGAAGGCTGGACCAAGAGTTACCAATTTGAAAACCCTAAAGATGAAGTCTGGAACCGGGCCTTTTTCTTTACGGGTTACGGGCACCTGAACATGTACCTGCATGTAAAAGAACATCCCATTAAGATTTTGTCCAAAACTTATAAGCTTCCTCTGTATGCAGACAGTGGTAAAGGCAGCGTAGCCTTTACTAAAGAAGAACAAGGATATTACGGTTTTACCAATAGTCGCGTAAAAGTGTTGGAAGAAAAAGGGGAGATGAGCCGGATCCAGTCTTATAAAAACGGTTTTATCGTTTGGGTCCCTTCCAAGTATCTGGTTGACTATAAACAGGCTTACTGGCATAAAATAGAAGAAACCAGAGAGGAGTTAAAGAAACGCGGTACCAAACAGTATTCCGAGTTCGCCTTACGGGAATTCCCCAAAGAAAGTGAGAAGCCGAACCTTGATGCTGCAGTAATCCAGACCGGTGTGATCACCGGCACGGAAGTGCGTATGCGCAAGTCCTGGAGCACACAGTCCGACATTATCGGCTATTTCAATAAAGGCGAGAAGGTGACGATTCTGGAAACCAAAGAAGGCTGGCATAAAGTAAAGCGTTCCGACGGCTCCATCGGCTGGGTACGCGGCGATTTATGCAAAGCCGTATCAGAGTAATGCGCGAACGGCGAGCGCATTAGCTTTTATTATCATTAAAATGCTGTAAAAAATAATGCAGTAATTATAGTTCAGTGCTATAATATAGACATAGGAAAGGGGTGTGTTCTATGAAACACGTATTTAAAAAATCTATGATGGTTGCAGGCGTACTGGCCTGCCTGTTTGCATCTTCGGCTTTTGCACAGACGGTTACCACAACGCCGGAACAGGATAAAGCGACCCAGACAGCCGCGGTGCAGGCCAACAAAGATTTTGATGCGGCTCACGGTTATAAGAATGAATCTGCTGCGGAGTTTAAAGAAGAAGCTGCGGAAAGGAAGGCAGAGCAAAAGAAAGCTGAGTTAAACGCTGCGGTGGAACGGGACAAAGAGACCCAGGCGGAAGCAGTAAAGGAAAACAAAGATTACGACAAAGCCCACGGCTATACCAACGGGGCTCCGGCTGAAGCTGCGGCAGCGCCTGCAGTCACAAAAGCCGCTCCGGCTGATGAAAGCTGGAAAGAAGCGGTAGCGAAAGACAAAGCGACCCAGGAAGCTGCATTGGAAGCAAATCGCGAATATGATGCTGCCCGTGGATATACAAACAGATAAATTAACAGATAAATTTAGTGTTATTGCAAAGAATATAGTGAAGGCCCTCCGGGATGCTAGTCCGGAGGGCCAATTTCTTTATTTATCCTTTTTGTTCTTTTGCACTGCTTTTTTCGTTGCAGCATCCTCCGGCTGGGGTGCATTATCTTTAGCCGGTTCCAGTTCCTTCAGCTTTTGTTCCAGCATGGACCAGATCTCCGGCTTTTCAAAACCGTAGCGCCAACTGGCCACGCCGGCCAGCCCGTAGGTTTTGATCAGCTCCATCTTGTGTTCCAGGCTGGTCTTGTTTTCCTGCCAGAAAGAATAGGGCACATCGTCTTCCATATAAGAATAATAGGTCACCCGTTCCTTTTCCAGCCAGCGGCAGCGGAACGTTTCGTCCTTGCCTTTTTCTTCTATGAGTTTTTCTGACCCGGGCATGGTGAGGGTTTTGGCATAAAAACGTTTTTTATCCTTGTCGTAATGCCAGAGCCGCATGTAAAAGGGAATCCCCAGCACCACTTTATGGGGCGGCACTTCTTCCAGCGTATTCTTAATGCCCCGTTCCACCCAGTCGTAACCGGCGGTGGGACCGGCCTCCGGACTGGCGCCGGAATACTGGTCGTAGGCCATCACCATCATGTAGTCCAGATGCTCTGCCAGCGCCTTCCGGTCAAAGCATAAAGACCAGTTGGGGCTGCCCTTGGGCACGGTGACGTCCATGCTTAAAATCAGCTTGTCCTGCTGCGTGGCCCTGCGGATCTGCTTCACGAATTCCGTGATGCGGTCCTTGTCGGCTTCATAGATATGCTCAAAGTCCAGGTTGATGCCGTCGAACTTGTGCTTCTGGTACTGCTGACGCAGCTGTTCAATGACAAACCTCCGTGCATTCTCGTCGTCCAGCAGCTTTTTGGTGCGGTCCGGGTTGAAGCCGTTGGTGATGAGGGGCCATACCTGGTAGCCCCTGGCGTGGGCCCGTTCCACGTAGTCGTCTATGCTTTTGTCTTTAATTTTTCCATATTCGTTTTCAATTTCATACCAGCAGGGGGAAACCACATTAAGCCCGGGTACCTTGTCCAGAGAAGACAGATCCACTTCCGGCCTGTGGTCGTGCTGCCACACCAGATTGATCTTGTAAGGCAGCGCCGGTTTGGGCGGTGGCGCAGGCGGTTCTTCTTTGGTACAGGCGGAAGAAGACAGGCAGCCCAGCGCCAGCAATGCGATGAGCATATGAGATAAGATTTTTTTCATATAAGATTCTCCATATAATCTTTATTCCTAATAATATAATTATATCAAAAATCTTATTTCGTGTGCAGGTGTTTAATTTCATATTTTGTTATGTTATAATATTTTATACTACCAAATCATGCTGTAAGGAAAAGACAACGCAAAACCGTACACGATTGCTATTTCATGGACTCATTCGCCTGTGGCTTCGAAACTCGGGCTTCGCCCTCAGACAGTCTCGCCACGGCTGGCTCATTTCGTCTCATGAAATAACGCAATCGTTCCCGACGTTTTGCTTATGCCTTTCCCTTACTGTATGATTTACACACAACAAACTTCATATTTAACACAGGAGGTTATTTACATGTTAAGAAAATTCAAAGGAATCAGCCCGGACATTGATTCCAAGGCCCATGTATTCGAAAGCGCGGATGTCATCGGCATGGTAAAGATGAAAGAATATGCCAGCGTATGGCCCAACTGCACGGTGCGGGGCGACGTGAACCGCATCGAGATCGGCCGCTATTCCAACATCCAGGATAACAGCTGCCTGCATGTGGCAGACCGCTATGCCTGCATCGTAGGGGACTATGTAACGGTTGGCCATTGCGCCACCCTGCATGCCTGCACCATTGAAGACCATGTGCTCATCGGCATGGGCTCCGTAGTCCTGGACGGCTGCGTAGTGGGAACGGGCAGCGTCATCGCCGCCGGCGCCGTTGTGACCAAAGGCACCATTGTGGAGCCCTATTCCCTGATGGCGGGCATCCCGGCAAAATGCATCAAAAAGCTGCCGGAAACCAACATGAAAACGATCCACAGCCAGGCCATCAAATACAAGACCCTGTGGACGGAAGGCTATGCCATCCTGCCGGATGCGGACGGGGAGTCCTACCACGGCGAAAAAATCATGGACTGATACCAGGAGACTGTTTGTAAGTTATTATGGCTAAAAGGGAAAATAAATTTGTAAAGGTTACCCGGCAGGAAGAAATCGCCAATGAGAATTTCGGTTTGGGCAGGCCCTTTGATATCGACGACCGGTTCAACCGGATCGCGGTCATGGGCACGCTGATTTCCGCCGTGGTCCTGCTGATCATCCGTCAGGTGACGAGGACGGGATCCGGCAGCGTCATGCTGGACGGCGTCAGTTGTGCAGCGGGGTTTTTCTTTGCCTATCTCATCGGCAGGGAGGCGGATCCGGAGCCGGGACGGGAATGGGGTGCCCTGCTGGGAGCCTTCATCGCTTTGGCGCTGGAGACTTACTTTGGTGTGGACATTAACGGTATTATCGCTCTTTTGTGGGTGCTGTTTATCTGCCGGATGTTCAACCGTACTTCCGGCCTGCGCCATATGATAGGGGACAATGTTATCATCCTGGGTTCCGCCTTCTGGATGGGGTATATCGGATACTGGCTGTTCCCGGTCATTACAGGAATCTGTTATGTTCTGGAAAGCCAGATCAAGGAAGGCTATTTCCGCAGCCTGTATCTGGCGGGTATTGCTTTCGCCATGTGTGTTATTACCGGGCGGGGCGCGGAGATCCCTGTACTGTCAGAGTCCTATCTGTATATGATGGGAATTGCTTTCATCCTGTTCCTGCCCCAGCTGACCGTGGCCCGGATCAGTACGGCACGGGACGACAGGCATAACCGTTTCCTGAACAGGACACGGCTGCAATGTGCCCAGGCGGTTTTCCTTCTGGCCGTTGATATCCTGATCTATTTTGGCGGCAATGCCGTTGGCGTGATTTTTCTTCCCTGCATTGCGGTGGCCGCGGGTACGGGCCTGTACCTGGTGATCTGGCTGTTGCGCAAGAAGCAGGAAGCGGGCGAGATCTGATTTGAAATCGTTGGATAGAATTTACAACAATTGTTTTGCAGTGAAACTGCTCAAAATTCAGGAGAGATTTTGCAAAAAATCTTTGCAGATAAAAATATAATTACTGGAGAATCAAAATGGCAGAAAGAAAAATTCAGTTTACCACCAACAAAGGCGTGTTTGTAGCGCAGATGTTTGAGGAGAAGGCTCCCCAGACCACTAAAAATTTTATTGAACTTACGGAAAAAGGTTTCTATGACGGCATCATCTTTCACCGTGTCATCGACGGCTTCATGATCCAGGGCGGCGATCCCACCGGCACCGGCCGGGGCGGCCCGGGGTACAGGATCAAAGACGAATTCGGCCCCGGTCTGGCACATGACAGCGAAGGCATCCTTTCCATGGCCAATGCCGGCCCCAATACCGGCGGCAGCCAGTTCTTCATCACCCTGGCCCCCACGCCCTGGCTCAACGGGCATCATGCCATCTTTGGCAAGATCGTGAAAGGCATGGATGTGGTGCGCGAGATCGGTTCCGTAGCCACCAACTTCCAGGACAGGCCTTTGGATCCGGTTGTGATGGAAAAAGTGGAAGTGTTGGCGGAATAGTTTGGAAAAACTATAATTTTCTGCAAATATTTTACTTGCATAATTGTCATGTTTGTCATATAATATGGACGTTGGTGAAAGTATTAATTCACCGGCCAAAGTATTTTTTTTAGGAGGCCCGCAAGATGACTGGCAAAGTAAAATGGTTTAATGCAGAAAAAGGTTATGGTTTTATTGAACGTGAAGACGGCGGCGATGTATTCGTACATTTCTCTGCCATCCAGGTTGAAGGTTACAAGACTCTGGAAGACGGTCAGACTGTTGAGTTCGACGTGGTGGAAGGCAGCCGCGGGGAACAGGCAGCTAACGTTCGTCCTGTAAAATAATCTGTTTTTCCAAAATCTGTTCTACAGATTCATACGCATGAACCAAAGGGCATTTCCTGAAGAGGAAATGCCCTTTCTATCTTCAGGTTTTTCCTGCTTGCATACCTGACTGCAGATGCGGGCGGGGTGGATTTTTAATGACGTCTTTAGAGGGAAAGATTTTGATGAACTGTATATATAAAATTGTATTAACAGGGATGGTTGCGCTGATGGCTTGTGCTATTGGCCTGCCCGTATCTGCAGAAATTCCCCAGGGCAGCCTTGTGTTTTCGGCAGATGATACGAATGAGGTCCGGCAGCAGAAAACGGAGTATAACAGGGCTTATTCCATCCTTTTTTCTATTATTGCTTCTTCAGCAGCTTATGCGCCGGAGGAAGGCATCGAGATTGCCTATCTCCGGAGTCACGGCTGGGATTTTACACCGCGGCGGATCACGGACGGCAAGACAACGGTTCATTTTATTACAGCGAAAGGCAGTATGGCTGATGGGAGACCAGTGTATGTGATATCGTTTCGGGGCAGCGCGGAAAAAAAAGATTGGGCTGCCGATTTCGTGACGGGACAGGTAGTCTATGGCGGCAGCACGCTGGAGGAATCGGAGAAGGCGGCAGGGATACTTCCCAACGGGGATAAAGAAATAGCTGCCGCAGAACAGGCGGCAAAAGAAGCTGGCGCCACAACATTGCCCAAAGTGCATAAAGGCTTTAACAGCTATGCGGACTTTGCCTTGCGGACGCTGCTGGATTCCGCTTCTCATGAATTTCTGAATCAGTACCGCGGGGAAAAGGATGCCCGCCTGCTGCTGACGGGACACAGCCTGGGGGGCGCGGTAGCCACACTCGTGGGACAGAGGCTGATCGATTTCGGTTTTGATCCTGCAAGGATGCAAGTGATCACCTTCGGCGCACCGGCTGTAAGCAATAAAGCGTTTAAGCAGATGTATGGGAGCCGCCTGAACCTGGTCCGTGTTACAAACACGCAGGATCCTGTGCCGCTGGTACTGCAGGGAGTACTGCGTAATTACAAGCAGTTCGGGGATGAAGTACGGTTTCGGATTCCCAAAACCTTTAATAACATGAATCATTTTCTGCATTTGTATCTGGATGCCGGATTGCAGAATTATTACAATGCCTTTGATGACGCTGCCGGAAAAGGCATCATACAGGATTGGCCGGATATGCGTCGCAGCGCGGCAGACCAACCGGTGATACTGTTATATGTTGAAGGAAACGATACGGTAAAAAGGAATGGCACGACCAACGCGAAAAGCGCTATGAAATTACTGGAACGTTTTATGCTGAATGAATACAAAGCCCTGTTCCCCAATTATACTGTAATACATCCTCCCCTGGATCCGTACGAAGCGTTACGGACACAGGAAGCGGATTACCTGCTGTTGCTGAAATTTCATGCGGGTACCAATCAGTACAATAACAACTGGTTCCTGACGGTGGAGCAGACGCTGACGGATAAAAACGGTAACCTGCTGGCTTCCGGCAGCGCGGCAAAACGGACTTCCCCATTAGCGGGGAATATTCTGACGGCGATGGAAGTGCTAAGCGTGCAGATGACGGAACTGCTGCAACAGCTTCCCTGGGTGAAATCTCCCTTAAATTAATTAGACATTTATCCATACTTTGGTGTATAATATTTATGCAATCTAAATGAGAATATGTTTTGTTTATTTTACAAAATACTGCTCAATGTTCCGGCAGGGACTTAAATCTGTAATATCAGTTCCTGCCAGGTACTAATTTATGATGAGGAGGGATTTCTATGGATTCAAGATTTTACAGTTGCCGTAAATGCGGTGTGATCGTCGGGTTGCTGGAAGGCTCTGCGGAAAAAATGAACTGCGACGGAGAACCCTTAGAAATGATGCGTGCCAACAGTGTGGACGCATCCAGGGAAAAACATGTGCCGGTGGTTTCCGTGGCGGAATCCATTGTTACTGTTAAAATCGGCAGTGCGGAACATCCCATGACGGCAGCCCATCACATCAGCTGGATTTATTTACAGACCCAGAAAGGCGGGCAACGCCGTGCTCTCACCATTGATGATAAGCCGGAAGCGCAGTTTGCGCTGGTTGACGGGGACAAACCGATCGCTGTATTTGCGTACTGCAATCTGCACGGGTTGTGGGTAACGGAATTGTAATATTGTAATAATAAAGCAGCCGGTAAGACGTCACAAAACCGTTCCCGTTTGCTATTTTATGGACTTATTCGCCTGTGGCTTCGAAACTCGGGCTTCGCCCTCAGACAGTCTCGCCACGGCCGGCTCATTTCGTCTCATAAAATTACGCAAACGGTCACGACGTTTTGTTTACGTCTTACCGGCTGCTTTGTTTTTTATACATAAATTATTATAAACTATATTATTTTTGTCGTCCAGTCCTCGATGTTCCACACCTCATCGATCCAGTCTTGGTAAAAGTCCGGTTCGTGGGAAACTAACAATACGGAACCCTTAAATTCCATAATGGCCTTTTTCAGTTCCGCTTTGGCTTCCACGTCCAGGTGGTTGGTGGGTTCGTCCAGTACAAGCCAGTTGACTTCTTTTAACATTAGTTTGCAAAGACGCACCTTGGCCGCTTCGCCGCCGCTGAGTACGAAAACCTTAGTGGTAATGTGCTCGTTGGTGAGGCCGCAGCCTGCCAGGGCGGCACGTACTTCCGCATTGGTCATGCCGGGATATTCGTCCCAGACATCTTCCAGTGCGGTTTTTTCATTTTTGGTCCGTTCTTCCTGTTCAAAGTAACCGGGCTGCAGGAAGTCTCCCTGGCGGATGGTTCCGGCAAAGGGCGGGATTAACCCCAAAATAGTTTTCAGCAACGTGGTCTTGCCCAGCCCGTTGACGCCTTTTACGGCAACTTTTTTGTTGCGTTCCAGTTTAAATGAAACAGGTCTTGTCAGGGCGCTGTCGTAGCCCAGTACCAGATTCTCTGCTTCTGCCAGGAAGCGCCCGGGAGTCCGTCCCGGCGTAAAATGAAAATGGGGTTTGGGCCGCTCTGCGGGTTTCTCGATCATTTCCATCTTGTCCAGCTGGCGCTGGCGGCTCCGGGCCATGCCGGTGGTGGCTACCCGGGCCTTGTTCCGGGCAATGAAGTCTTCCAGCCTGGCCACTTCCTGCTGCTGCCGCACATAGGCGGCTTCCAGCTGGGCCTTGTGGATCTGGTACAGCTCCTGGAACTTGTCATAGTTGCCGGTGTAACGGGTCAGGCTGCAGTCTTCCAGGTGATAGATGATATTGGCCACGTCGTTCAGGAAGGGTACGTCGTGGGAAATCAGGATAAAAGCATTCTCGTAATTCTGCAAAAAGCGGGTGAGCCAGCGGATGTGGTCCACGTCCAGATAGTTGGTAGGTTCGTCCAGTAAAAGGATATCGGAATCTTCCAATAACAGTTTGGCCAGCAGTACCTTGCTGCGCTGACCGCCGGACAGATCCGCCACATCCCGGTCCAGGCCGATGTCCCCCAGACCCAGTCCGTTGGCAAAGTCTTCGATCTGGCTGTCTAACGAATAAAAGCCGCTGTGCTCCAAGCGGCTCTGGATCTCACCCACCCGGGTCAGCATCTTGTTCAAGGCTTCCTCATCCGCGTCTGCCATTTTGTCGTAAAGCTCTAGCATCTCCTGTTCCGCGGCAAAATCTTCATTAAAAGCAGTGCGCAGAATGTCCCGGATGGTCTTGCCTTTTTCCAGGCTGCTCATCTGGTCCAGATAACCTACCTTCACCTTTCCCGGCCAGCTGATCTGCCCGTCGTCAGGCAGCAGGTTATTGGTAATAAGATTAAAAAAAGTAGATTTGCCTTCCCCGTTGGCGCCTACCAGGCCGATGTGTTCTCCCTTTTCCAGTTTGAAGGAAACATCTTCCAGTATCTGGCGCCCGCCGAAGGAATGGCTTACGTGACTGACAGTTAAAAAACTCATGAGATTCTCCTGTTTTAGTGCAGAAAATTTTATTCTATTCTAACTTATGCAATACAGTTTTGTACAGATAAATTTTATGGTAAAATATAAAAAACTCTTACGTATTTTGCTTCCGCATTGGCCGGGCAACCCGGCAATGCGTCTACAAAGTGTGAGACGAACAAGGAGGACATCCATGATCACCGGTAATAAAAAAGATATCGCGAAGCTTCTTCCCTATGTGTCTGAACGGTTGGGAACAGCCCTGCAATACATTGCAGAAACAGATTTTACCAAAGTGGAGAATGGGGAATACCATCTGGACGGGGACAAGGTCTTTGCCCGGGTTAATCGTTATGTTACAGAGCCCAAAGATGCTAAGAAGCCGGAGAGCCACAACGCCTACATTGACGTACAGTATCTGGGCGAGGGCACGGAGAAGATTTATTACGCAGCCAAAGCGGAAACACACAAAGTCATTGAAGATTATGCGGAAGAACGTGACCTTTTATTCTACGCAGACGCAAAAGAAAAAGACTACGTAACTTTGGGCGACGGCGTCTTTGCCATCTTCTTTCCCTGGGAGCTGCACCGGCCGGGATGCCATGCTGAACAGGAAGGCTGTGCTGTGCAGAAGATCGTGGTGAAGGTGCTGGCGGAGTAACATAACAAACCGCAGCCTGTTTTTTGCGTGATTCATGCGGGAATTTTCAGCGCTTATGGTATTGGATGAAAATATATTAAAAAGCTATTGACAAAGTCCATTGAGTGTGGTAGTATAACTCACGTAGTCGCCAAGACTGCAAGCTAATTCCACCATAGCTCAATGGTAGAGCATTCGGCTGTTAACCGAAGGGTTGTAGGTTCGAGCCCTACTGGTGGAGCCATGTGGCCGGTTGGTCAAGCGGTTAAGACACCGCCCTTTCACGGCGGTATCAGCGGTTCGAATCCGCTACCGGTCACCATATTTTTTTTTGGGCGCTTAGCTCAGCTGGGAGAGCGTCTGCCTTACAAGCAGAATGTCAGCGGTTCGATCCCGTTAGCGCCCACCAATTAAA
>JAFZIG010000020.1 GCA_017554485.1 Acidaminococcaceae bacterium
CTTTCCCCAGGGACCGAACAGGAAAAACGGAATCTGCAGCCGCTCCAGCGCTTCTGCATCAAAATGGTAGACGTCACCCCATAATGGCGTGTTAGCCTGATAGGCGTTGGCCGCAGTACCGGCGGAAAGACCACAGTAGCTGCAGTCGGATACACCGGGGAAATAGGGTTCAATCTTTACCTTTTGTAAGGTTGTTATAGCTTTTTTATATATTTCAAACTGCGCCGCATTTTTCATATCTTCACTGCGCACCGGTGGATAATAGGGCGGAGCGAAGCCCAGCAGCACTAAAGGCTTATCTGTTTTCAGAAAGTCCAGGGTTGCCTGCATCAGCCAAAGGGTGACCTCCGGGTATGTCTTACGCTGTTCCTGCAGCATCTTCCGGATCCGGTCTTCCGTTTTCCGCCAAAATGGTGCAAACCCTTCCTTCTGTTTTGCCTGCTGCCACGGGGTCACCCAGGTCATTACGGCAACCGGCTGCGGCGCACTCTCCACCGCCACGCGGATCTTGCCGAGGAAATAGGCCAGTACCTGTGCCGGGGTTTTCCGGAACGTGAGCACGTTGCAGTATCCCGCCGCCCTATAGGGCAGGGAAAAATCATAGCCTTCCTTTAAATCCCGGGCATACATCCACACCGGCGGCACGGACACTTCCCCTTCACAGATTTCCGTAAAGGATTCGTCCCCTTCAGTGGCCGCCACGATGCGGGACAAAATACCTAACGGGTTCACACCGTCCCGGCAGCTGCCGATCTGCACCGTCCTGCCTTGTACCAGCACAACAGGCAGCAACTTACCGATACTGCCTGAATAGATTATCTGGATCCGGCCGTCTGCCGTCCTCTGATTCGGTTCGGCGCAGACTGCCAGACGGTAATCAAGACAATACTCTTCTTTCAATTTTTCCAGCAGCGGCAGGGTCCCCCGCATGCCAACAGAGAACGATTCTTCATCCGGCACGGAAAGGAACAGCAACGCACCCTTGTCTTTATTTGAGCCTTGCGGTAATATCTCCGGTTCTGCATGGATTTCTTGCGGCACAGTTTCCACATCTGTATTTGTTTCCAGCGGTTCAACACCAAACTTCTTCAGCACTGCCTCTGCCCGCTTCTTCAGAACCGCCAACTGCACCGCGGTACCTCCCAGCATATCGCAGCTGCCCCGGCCGAAGATCCACTCCCCGGAAAGCAAATCGGTATAGGCTTCCGGGGAAAGCATTTTCTCATTCAAACGCGCAGTGATGCTTTCCATGTCAAAGGCCCAGGGTTCTGCTTCTCCGTACACATCAGCAGAAACAACATCGTGATGTCCCATGAGGATGACTGCAGGAGCATCAGGTGTTACTTCTTCCGTTGTAACCAATGCCCATACAGAACTGCGTTTAAAAGGGTCGCCCGGTATGGGGAACAGTCCGCACTGCTCAGGATATTTCTGAAAATACGGCAGCTTGCTGAAAAAATCCAGCATCCATATTTCAGCCTTCTTTTCCCGTTCCGTGTTGGTCACGCTGCCGCAGGCCATCAGCTGTTTCAGGGTTTCCGTTATTATATATTCCATAATTCCAGTCAATCAATTATCCTTATAATGTTTCAACGAAAATGCAAATCGCAAAAACACTTGCATTCATTTTTCAGTCTCAGTACCAGGCTAACATTTCAAACTAATCTCTCAACTTTACGATGGGCTGCTTCTCCCAGGGCAGGTACTGATATCCCGTGCAGAAGACCCATGCCTTGTACTGTTCTTCCCAGTCTTTCGTTTCCCGGGCTTTCGTTACGTCCCGCACCCCTGCCGCCGACAGCGGGAAATAGCGGTAGGCTTCCTCAAATATCACGCAGGCTTTCGCGGTCTCGCCCTGCTTGTGCTTCTGCTCCGCCAGAAAACGCAGGCTATAGAAAATGTACGGATTCACGGTATCGTACAAAGAATCCGGAATGATGGGCTTCGGCGCGTGGGACTGCAGCTTTTCGTTCTTAACCATCTCTTCCGCGTCCGCCACCGCCTGGTCAAGCTTTCCGCTTTCCGCCAGGATATTCAGGCGCCGGTACCAGATGTCCCCCCTGGCTTCCGTGTGGAAACGGTAGGGAAACTCCCGGCAGATCTTAAAAGCTCTGTCCAGATACTGTATGGCCGCGTCCCCGTTCTTCGTAAGATTCCAGATGATCTCCGAAATGTCACGCAGGCTCAGCACAAAATGCTCCGCCTGGCACATGCCCTGATCCGGATGGTCGTTCAGGTCCGGTTCCACGTCGTTGATGAAAGTACTCAGCACCGTCATCGCGCCTTCAATATCTTTTATGAAATACAAAACGCGGCCCACAATAGCGCGGCACTGCCAGTTGTTCTTGTCACTGACAAAACTGGCGGGCACCGGCCACTCGCCCGTGGTACACTTCGTTACAGAAACTTTCCACTCCTGATCGCTGATTTCTTTCATGATAACACTCTTCCCTTCATTAATAATACTTATGACAGTATTATACTTCATTTTCAGTAAAGCGTACAACAATATAAAGTAGACTCTATGATAAGAACCCCCTGTCTATTGCTAATCAATTTAGCGATAAACAGGGGGATTCTTCATAATTATTGAAAGTTCCTCAATATTTGATGCTTGCTACACTTAATGTTTGAATCTTTCTAAATTAACAATATTGTTATTTTTCCAAATTTATTACCAATCATCAACGTATTTTTATAAAATTTTATGGCTTTTGCGTTAGCATATCATTATCTTATGTTGCAGAAGCCGTTCATGTGATATAATCAATTGTAAAATACAAGTAGTAATTAGAAAGGCGGAATAAAAATGAACAGAAAACATATGAAAGGAATTATCACTTTCCTGTTATTAGCTGCGGCGATAATGGTTTTTCCATCTGTTTCACAAACATTTGATACAGAAAAGCCATCCGTAAAAATAGAGTCTTTTGAGATTGTCACACTTCGATTAAGCGGTATGCGGTTTACCGTCGAGTATGAAATTGTAATGAACGGCAAGAAGGCTGAGGTCGCTGAGTACGAAATACGGTATGATAAAAAAGAAGATAAACGTGTGCCTAAAAGAAAAACTGTGTGTAGCGTTGACAAGGTGCTAACGTTGTTAAACGACTGTGAGCTTGTTTCGTGGGATGGCTTTGTCGGCAATCACCCGAAAGACGTTAAGGACGGAATCATGTTCTCACTCAAAGCCACTGTCAACAGCGGCAGGAAAATAAGCGCCCACGGTTCGGAGAATTTCCCGAAACATTTCAGGGAATTCAGGAACGGTCTGAACACCTTGCTCACGCAAAACAAATAGGCAATTCTTAAGGAAACATTGTTTAATTATTTATTATCACAAATTGATCAGTTGAAATGAAGTAAAGAAAAACTGCCGGAAAAATCTGCCGGCAGTTTTTTCTTTTTTATAAAACACTTATTGCAGTTTTTCCATCAGCATCTTATTGACCATGCCCGGGTTCGCCTTTCCTTTGGTGGCCTTCATAATCTGGCCTACCAGGAAGCCCAGGGCCTTTTTCTTGCCGGCTTTGAAGTCCGCGATGGACTGGGGATTGGCGGCGATCACTTCATCTACCAGCTTACCCAGCTCGCCCGCGTCGCTGACCTGCTCCAGCCCCAGCTTCTTCACCAGGGCCTGAGGCGCTTCGTTTTCCTTGAGCATCTCCGCGAAGACCTGTTTCGCCAGCTTGCTGGAAAGGACGCCCTTGTCGATCAGGTTCACCAGTTCGCCCAGATGATCCGGCGTGATCTTGAATTCCGGACTGTCGATCTCCAGGCCTTCCGCGTTCAGATACCCGGCTACATCCCCGATCACCCAGTTGGACAGGGCCTTCAGGTTTTTCGTGGCTTTCGCGCCCGCGTCAAAGTAATCCGCCACTTTCTTGCTGGCTACGATGATATCCGCATTATCCTCCGGAACTTCTTCCGCCAGCAGCCGTTCCTTGCGGGCAGAGGGCAGCTCGGGTAACGTGGCTTTGATTTCATCGATCCATGCCTGGTCCAGGTTGATGGGCACCAGGTCGGGTTCCGGGAAGTAACGGTAATCGTGGGCTTCTTCCTTGGAACGCATGGACAGGGTCACGCCGTTGGCATCGTCCCAGGTACGGGTCTCCTGCACCACATGGCCTCCGTCCTCCACCAGCTCGGTCTGGCGTTCTACTTCGTATTCAATGGCACGTTCCAGCGCGCGGAAAGAGTTCAGGTTTTTGATTTCCGCCCGGGTTCCGAATTCCGTGGCGCCTTCCGGCATGATGGAAATGTTCGCGTCGCAGCGGAGGCTGCCTTCCTGCATCTTGCAGTCGCAGACGTCCGTGTATTCCAGGATCGCTTTCAGCTGTTCCATGTAGGCCCTTGCTTCCGCGGCGCTGCGCATGTCCGGTTCCGACACGATCTCGATCAGGGGAACGCCCGCGCGGTTGTAGTCTACCGCGGAGGAATCGGAGGTGCTGATGGTGAGGCCGCTGTGCACCAGCTTGCCCGCGTCTTCTTCCATATGGATGCGGGTGATGCCGATGCGTTTCTTCTCGCCGTTGACCCGGATGTCAATATGACCGCCCAGGCAGATGGGCTCGTCCCACTGGGAGATCTGGTAATTCTTCGCCAGGTCGGGATAGAAGTAATTCTTACGGTCCATCTTATTGAATTTCTGAATGTCGCAGTTCAACGCCAGGCCCGCCCGGATGGCGAATTCCACCACCCGTTTGTTAAGCACCGGCAGCGCCCCCGGCATACCCAGGCAGACGGGGCACACGTGGGTGTTGGGTTCCGCGCCGAATTCCGTGGAGCAGGAGCAGAACGCTTTGGTCTTTGTTTTTAATTCGGCATGGACTTCCAGGCCGATGACAGTAATATAATTTTTCATTATTTGTTACCTCCCAAAGGTGCGAACGCTTTGTGGAATTCCGTAGCCTGTTCAAAAGTGTAGGCTGCCCGCAGCAGGGTCTCCTCATCCAGCGCCTTGCCGATGAGCTGCACGCCCACAGGCATGCCGTCCGCAAAACCGCAGGGGATGGAGATGCCGGGCAGGCCGGCCATGTTCACGGGGATCGTAGTCACGTCCAGCATATAGATGGTCAGGGGATCCATCTTGGCGTCCAGGGGGTAAGCCACCACCGGGGAGGTGGGGGTCAGCAGCACGTCAACCTTTTGGAAGACTTCGTCGAAGTCCTTCCGGATCAGAGTACGGACCTGCATGGCCTTTTTATAGTAGGCGTCGTAATACCCGGAGCTCAGCACGTAGGTGCCCAGCATGATGCGGCGTTTCACTTCGCTGCCGAAGCCTTCGGTGCGGCTCAGCTTCGTCATCTCCGGCGCGCTTTTGGCTTCTTTGTTGCGGTACCCGTAGCGCACGCCGTCGTAACGGGCCAGGTTGGCGGAAGCTTCCGCCGGCGCGATGATGTAGTAGGTAATGACGGCATATTCGGTGTGGGGCAGGGAAACGTCCACGATTTCCGCGCCCAGTTCCTGATATTTTTTCACAGCCAGCATGATCTGCTCTTTGACCTTGGCGTCGATGCCTTCGCCGTAATACTCTTTCGGCAGGCCGATGCGCAGGCCTTTCACGTCCTGCCGCAGGGCTTTGGTAAAGTCCGGCACATCCACCGGCAGGGAGGTGGAATCGTGAACGTCCACGCCGCAGATGGTGTTCAGCACGATGGCGGCGTCGGTCACGTCACGGGTGATGGGCCCTATTTGGTCTAACGAAGAGGCGAATGCCACGCAGCCGTAACGGGAAACACGGCCGTAGGTGGGTTTGATGCCGACTACGCCGTTGAAGGAAGCCGGCTGGCGGATGGAACCGCCGGTGTCGGAACCCAGAGACCAGATGGCTTCGCCGGCCGCGATGGCCGCCGCGCTGCCGCCGGAAGATCCGCCGGGCACGCAGTCCAGGTTCCAGGCGTTGTGGGTATTTTTAAAATACGAAGTTTCCGTGGTGGAACCCATGGCGAATTCGTCCATGTTGGTCTTGCCCAGGAAAATGGTCTCGTCTTTCCGCAGGTTGGCGATGACATGGGCGTCGTACACCGGGATAAAATTATCCAGGATGTGGGACGAGCAGGTGGTGCGCAGCCCTTTCGTGCTGATGTTGTCCTTGATGGCGCCGGGGACGCCCGCCAGGGGTTTGATCGTCTCACCTGAGGCGATCATGGCGTCCACTTTGGCAGCCTGGGCCAGGGCGTTTTCTCTGTCCAGGGTCACGTAGGCATCGATTTTTTCTTCCACCTCGTCGATGCGGTCGTAAACCGCTTTGGTCAGCTCCACGGAGCTGAGCTGTTTATTCTGCAGTTGTTCATGCAGTTCATGAACGGTGCTCTCATATAATTTCACAGTCCTTGCCTCCCTTATTCAATCACACGCGGAACCTTGAAGCCGTCGTTGTGTACCGCCGGCGCGTTCTTCAGCGCGTCTTCGTGGGCCACGCCTTCCTGAGGCACGTCTTCCCGCAGCACGTTGTACAGGGGAAGGATGCTGAAGGTGGGCTCGATACCGGTGGTATCCACCTTTTGCAGAATATCCGCGTAATTGAGGATCTGATTGAACTGTTCCGTAAATTTCGGCATTTCCGCTTCGGAAATCTCCAACCGGGAAAGTGTCGCGATGTACTTAACATCTTTTTCCGTTACTTTCATGTTTTCACCATCCTACTATTCATTAGGGAACTGTGAAGAAATAAATTGAGAGTTTTCACGCTGGATAAATTTTTCTGTACAAGGCGGAGGAAGAAGGCGTAGCCATAGCTACGTCGACTGACGACAACGCAGTACAGGGAAATTTAGACCAGTGAAAAGTTCAATTTATTGATAAACAGTTCCTCAGACATAATGCTGATTCATCCGTCTGCACGCCTGCCGGGAACTACTTGACCGACTGACAAAAGCAAATTGTTTGAATCAGTTCTTATGCCTGAAAAAACATACAATATATTATAACACAATTTTTATTGTAAGAACATAGGCTGCCGCAATTATATAGATGATTGCGAGGAAAAAGCGTCAGGGTTTTTCTTCCGCCAAACCGGCAAACAAATTGCCTTCTTCAGCTGATGGAGCAGTACTCTCATCAGCAACTTCCCCGCCTCCCAGCAACCGCAGGAATTCCGCCTCGTCAATGACAGTCACTCCCAGTTTCTGCGCTTTGTCCAGCTTGCTTCCCGCTTCCTCTCCGGCCACCACGTAATCCGTCTTTTTGCTTACGCTGCCGCTGACTTTCGCGCCCACGTCCTGGGCCATGGTCTGGGCCGTAGCACGATCCAGGGTTGGCAGCGTGCCGGTAAAGACCATGGTCTTCCCGAAAAAGGGATGACTTTCGTTTACTGTCAGGGCCTGCATTTCCATGGTCAGTCCCGCTTTTTGCAGACGCTCCACAAGCTCCCGGTTCAACGGGTTGGCGAACCAGGTCACCACGCTTTCCGCGATGACCGCGCCGATGTCCTTGATCCCCGCCAGTTCTTCGGTTGTTGCGTTCATCAGGGCGTCCATGGTTTTAAAATGCAGCGCCAGCAGGCGCCCTCCCTTTGCCCCGATGTGCCGGATGCCCAAGGCGAACAGCAATTTATCCAGCCCCTGCTGCTTGCTCTTTTCAATGGCTTTCAGCAGGTTGTCCGCCGATTTCTTGCCCATCCGCTCCAGCGTCAGCAGTTGTTCTTCCTTCAGTTCATACAGATCCGCCGGATTCTTCACCAACTCCGCGTCCAGCAGCTGGTTGATCACCGCCGGGCCGCAGCCTTCAATGTCCATGGCGTCCCGGGAGGCAAAATGAATCAGCCCTTCCCTGCCTAATGCGGGGCAATGGGGATTGGTGCAGCGGTAGGCCGCTTCCCCTTCTTTACGGGCAACCGCCCAGCCGCATTCCGGGCACTCCTTCGGCATCACAAAAGGAACCGCCGTTTCCGGGCGCAGTTCTTTCACAACAGACAAAACTTCCGGAATGATCTCCGCCGCTTTGTTGATGATCACCGTATCCCCGATGCGGATATCTTTTTCCAAAATAAAATCTTCATTATGCAAGGTAGCGCGGCTCACGGTGCTGCCGGACAATTTCACCGGCGTCAGCACAGCAGCCGGGGTCAGAACGCCCGTGCGGCCCACCTGGATCACGATGTCTTCCAGTTTGGTCCGGGCCTGTTCCGGCGGGTATTTATAGGCGATGGCCCAGCGGGGGTCCTTCCCCGTGGCGCCCAGCAGCTTCTGCTGCCACACTGCGTTGACTTTTGCCACCGCCCCGTCTGTATCGTAGGCCAGCTCCCGGCGGCGTTGGTCATGCTCTTCAATAAATTTCAGGATATCTTCTTTCGTATGGGCCACGCACCAGTGCTCCGGCGTGGTGAAACCGTATTTCTCCAGATTGCGCAGGCATTCTTCCTGGGTCTCCGGTTCTTCCGGCCCTTTCAGGTAATAGGCAAAAAAGCTGAGGGACCTGCGGGCGGTCACCGCCGGATCCAGCTGGCGGAGACTGCCTGCCGCCGCGTTCCGGGGATTGGCAAATTCCGCTTCTCCTGCTTCCGTCCTTTCTTCGTTAAGACGCAGGAACGCGGCCCGGGACATATACACCTCGCCCCGCACGTCCAGCAGCTCCGGCACTTCTTCCCCTTCCGGCACCTTCAACCGCTGAGGGATGCTCTTAATGGTGCGCACATTCGTTGTAACATTTTCGCCTACTTCCCCGTCGCCACGGGTGGCAGCCCGCACCAGCCAGCCGTTTTCATAAATCAGGCTGCAGGCCAGCCCATCGATCTTCGGCTCCAGCACATAGCTTACGTCCGTGCCCGGAGGCAGCAACGACCTCACCCGCTGGTCAAAGTCACCCATTTCTTCAGCGTTATACACATTGCCCAGGCTCAGCATGGGTACCATGTGTTTCACCTGGGTAAAGCCGGGGGCCACATACCCGCCGGGCCGCCGCGTGGGGGAATCCGGCGGCACTTCGCCGGGATACAGGGCCTCGATGGCCCGGAGCCGGTTGGTCAGCGCGTCGTATTCCGCGTCGCTGATCTCCGGCGCGTCCAGCACATAATACTGGTATTCATGATGCCGGATCTGCATGCGCAGCCCGTCTGCTTCCCGCAGAAGCGATTCTTTGCTTTCGCCCTCTTTCAGTTCCGCCGCTTTGTATTGGATCGTATCTTTTTCTTCCATAATCATTACCTGTTCCATTATTTAATTCTGACAACGTTAAGAAAAACAGGATGTTCTATTTTGTCATTATGATCATTACTCCTTCCAAAAATCCAGTTCCGCTTCATTCAGGCCGATGTTTTTCGCCAGGAACAGCGGATTCTTCCCGGCTTCCCTCTGCGCTTCATAATCCTTCAGGGCGTCCGTGGCCACCTTGCCCAGCAGCATGCAGACGGGAAGGTTGAGCAGCGTCATGAGGCCCATGGTGA
This sequence comes from Acidaminococcaceae bacterium, assembly GCA_017554485.1. Classification (GTDB taxonomy): domain Bacteria; phylum Bacillota; class Negativicutes; order Acidaminococcales; family Acidaminococcaceae; genus Succiniclasticum. Next base: position 9,386 of record JAFZIG010000020.1, read on the forward strand.
TATCCGCGGCAGCCCAGGCCGTGTTCATGGGAATGATGGCGCCGAACAACACCACCAGGGCACAGCAAATATGGAAACATTTCATGAAACCATTGGAAGGCTGTTTCTTATTGTTGAGGAAGATCAGGGCGTTATCCACATAGTACAGGTTGCCCAAGAGCGTGGTAAAGGCGAACAGCACCATGGCCACGGTGATAAAGAGAGGCCCCGCCTCCCCGAACACGGTGGAGATGGCCGCCTGCACGTAGGGCGCACCGGACACGGCCTCACTCCGTTCCACACCGCTGGACAGGCACATCAGGGCCGTGGCGGTGCACAGAAGCAGCGTGTCGATGTAAACGGACAGCGTCTGGACCAGGCCCTGCTTCACCGGGTGGGAAACTTTGGCCGAAGCAGACGCGTTAGGCGCCGAACCAACGCCGGCCTCGTTGGAATAAAGGCCCCTCTTCACGCCGTAGATCAGACAGGATCCCGCCATGCCGCCGAAGATGGCCTCAAAGTCAAAGGCGTCTTTAAAAATCATCATGAACATCTGGGGAATGTTGGTAATGTTGAGCAGGATGGCGATCAGCGAAATGATCACGTACGCCACGCCCATGACCGGGACCACCAGGCTGGTGAGTTTTATGATCCGCTTCCCTCCGCCCAGCACACAGTACCCCGTCAGCACCGCCAGAATCGCGCCGATGACCATCGGGGTGCTCTCCGGGTTATAAAAAGAATACGCCGCGAAGGTGGACTGCAGGTTATAGGAACAGAGCATGTTGAAGCCCACCGCGTAGGTCACGATCAGAAACACGCAGAACAGCGCCGCCGCAAAGGGCGCGTGCAGCGCTTCTTCAATGTAATAGGCGGGGCCGCCGTATCTGTCACCGTTTGCTTTTTTCCGTTTGTAGACCTGGGCAAGAGTGCTTTCCACAAAGGCCGACGAAGCGCCGATGATGCACATGACCCACATCCAGAAGCAGGCGCCTGGCCCGCCCAGGCAGATGGCGGTGGAAACGCCGATAATGTTGCCTGTGCCCACGCGTGACGCAGTGGAAACCAGCATCGCCTGCAGCGACGAAACGGTCTTGCTGTCTTCTGCCGGTTCCATCAGAAGCCGCAGGGACTCCGTAAAGAGACGGATCTGCACGCCTTTGGTCGTGATCGTAAAATAGGCTCCCGCAAGGCCCATCACGATGATCAGGACCGGATAATACATAAAACTGTCAATCTTGTCTAAAATCTCGCCAACCATTTTCAATCCCCCTCAATTCAAATTAAATATTTTTAACTCTATGTCTGTTTTTATTGTGACTTGTTTCATTCCTCTCATTTTTTCCGAAAAATACTCATTTACATATCATTTACATAATTATAACAAAATAGCCGCAGAAAAATCTACGGCTTATCTGTTAATACGCCTCATACCCTGCGCCGGTTTTCTTTAATCTCAGCGTTCCGGGAAAGGGGATGTGCATGCCGGCCACGGGGATGCCCTTTTCACACGCGTAGTCGAAGATCCGTTTGCGGGCCTCTGTGGCCTTGACCGGGTCCACATCATATTTGACCGCCACATCGGGTAACGGGAGCTGTATGCCGGTAAAGTGAATGAGGTCGCCAATAATCAGCAGCTTTTCCTTACCGCTTTTCAGCAAAAACGACACATGTCCCGGCGTATGCCCGCCGGTGTCCAGTGCCTTCACGCCAGGCATCACCCGGGCGCCGGATTCGAACTCATGTATCCTTCCGGCATACTGCGCAAACGCGCGGATCACGTTCTGATCCTTCTTTTCATCGACCCACCAGGCGCGCTCCGCCCTGCCCACATAAACTTCCGCGTTCGGGAACGCGGCTTTGCCCTCGGCATCGAGAAGCCCTCCGAAATGATCGCGGTGCAGATGTGTCAGCAAGATAGTCTTAATGTCCTCGGCAGCAAATCCGTTTTTCTTCAGCTCCGCTGCGATACGGCCGTCCGGCAGACCGGTATCAAACAATATCGCGCGACCTTTCATCTTCACGAGAAACGCAAGAACATTACCTTTTAGCTTGCCATCCGGGCAATACCTGGCTATCTGTTCCGCGTCTGCCCCGATAAGCAGGGACGTATTCGGTTTCGACTGCCTGTCGAACAGAGTAACTGTCTCGATTCCGCCCGCCCGGGCAGAACAGGATACGAGTAAACAAAGCAACAGAACGGTTAAAAATTTCTTCACGGGGCACACCTCCTAATTCTCGTTGACTTTATGGAATATGTTATCCCGGCACTGAATGAACCAGGTTTTCCTTCAAGCGCGTGTTTCTCCAAACATGGCTCCTCCAATAATAAGTACAGTACCTGCCAATTGCAACGGGGTCAACACCTCATTTAGCAAAACGGCTGAAAAAAGCACCGCCGACACCGGATCCACATAACTGAGCAGCGCAACGGTCTGCCCGGGCAGTTTTTGCAGGCCCGAGAAATAAAGAAAATATGCCAGTCCCGTATTGATCAGCCCGATGGCGGCAAGATACGGCAGATCTGCAGCCTGCGGACGGGGGAGCGCGGTCGTCAGCAGAACATACAGGAGCACAACAATAAAAGCTGCATCCAGTTCCATCGCTGCCGTCTGCATTCCGCCGGTTTTTACAACACGCTTGTTGAAAGCAATCAGCATCGCATAAAACAAGGCAGACATAACAGCCGCAAAAAGCCCGGCGGAAGACATCCCGTCGGCAACGATACTGCCACTGATACAAACAAGCCCGATAAGGACGATGCAAACTGCCGCTACTTTTGTACCGCTCAGTTTTTCATGAAGCAGAAAAGGTGAAGACAGCAGGAACAGGACGGGACCCACGTAATAAATCAGTGTCGCAAGGCTGACATTCAGCAGGCGGTACGCCTCAAACAATGCGACCCAGTTCAGACCGAGAGCTACCCCGCCGCACAGAAGCGGCACCGCGTCCGATTGCAGGGAAGGTCGGTCAAATCCGCCCCGGAGCACAATCATTGCAGTCAGAAGTATGCCGCCGATCAGCGTCCGGAACAGGACGATCTGGCTTCCGGAAAGGGAAATATGGGTCACATAATACCCATTGGTGCCGAATACGAGCATCGCCAGTATGTACATGCCGTAATATAGGAATTGACGATCTTTCATAACCACCTGTCACTTTACAATTTTCCCATTCCACGTATTGATGCCGCCAAATTCATGACCCATGAAATATTGCTTACTTCTTTTCCATATACACAAATTGCAATTCGTCATTGACTGCTTTCCGGGCAAATTCTCTGTATCCGGCTTTTTTGTACAGCTTGATATTATCTATACTTCTTGTACTTGTAAACAGTTCAAATCTTTTCCCCGGATAAAACTGTTCCACTTCCTTCAGCAGTTTTGTCCCATACCCGTTGCACCTGTGGTCAGGGTGAACCATCAGTTTTCCGATATATACCGTGCCGTTGCTTTCCTTTGCGCGCACCGAACCAATGATCACATTGTTTTCATCAACTATTTTCAGAATGATGCCTTCACGGTATTCCGCAATCACTTCTTCGAGCGTCTGTTTTAGCGGTGGAATGTCCTTACTGCCAAACAACGCCGCTTCGCTCTGATATGCAAGATACTGGAACTGTAATAATTTCTGCAGGTCTTTATAATCGGCTTTAACTATCATATTTTCCTCCACTAAATTAGAAGTTGTCATTTTCGTGCAAATCGGGGACCTTCCTCGCCAGTCTCCCCGGTAGGGAGGAATCCGCACTTTTGAAGCACCCGTATTGATGCAGGGTTGCCGGCTTCTGCTTCTGCCTCCACGCTACCTACTTTATGCTGCTGCAACACCCACTCAACAACAGCATTGACCGCATCGGTTGCATAGTCCCGTCCCTGATATTCTTCCGAAATGCCATAACCAATCTCTGTTGAACCATTAGGAGAAATGCCCTTAAAACAGCATTCTCCAATGTGGGTTCCATCCTTTTTCTCAATCATCCAAATAGCATAATAGTTCCATTCCTCCGGATGCATAAGGCAACCGTCAAGCATTTCCTGATAGGCAGTTTTCAAAATGTCATTTGTCTGACTTGATATAAAATCTTCCATTTCTTCTTTTGAAGCCGGGTAGATGTGTAACCGTTCAGTTTCTATCATATATATCTCCATGAATCCCTATTTCTCGGCACCACAACAAATACCTATCTATGTTTCTGCCTTTGTTTAATTATATCACATATAGAAAATGACCGGCATCCCGGTCATTATTATTAAAAGAAATAGGGATTTGCCGGCTATGCGATACTCCATTTTCGCCGTATTGTATAACCGTAAAGACGGGAGAATTTTCTGGGTAGAATAAAAGGTAAGTTGCAGCGCTTGCGTTTTGGCAGGCGCTGTGATTTTTTGTTAGGCTAATGATGAAATATCGGGATGCCAAATCGGAATCTCGATGCAAACCCGCGGTGTTAAAGGTGGCAGAACCGTATC
>JAFZIG010000021.1 GCA_017554485.1 Acidaminococcaceae bacterium
CAGATAAATCTTGCCCACATATTCCCCGATGATGCCGATGGCCAGCAGGATCAGCCCGCCCAAAAGCCACAGGGAAATGATCAGACTGGTCCAGCCCGCAATGGTCTGGCCGGTAAAATGCCGGAACAGCGACCAGAGCAGTACAAGCCCGCTGATCACCGAAATGCCCAGCCCCAAATCTACAATCATTTTGATGGGCTTGGATGACAAAGAGGTAATGCCCTGCCAGGCAAAGGAAAACATCTTTTTCAGCGGATACTTGCTCTCCCCTGCCAGCCGTTCCTTCCTCTTATAATACACGCAGTCATGCTTCAGCCCGATCATGGGCACGATACCGCGCAGGAACAGGTTGACCTCCTGATACTCCGCAAAGGCAGCCAGCGCCTGTTTGTCCATGAGGCGAAAATCCGCATGGTTAAAAATTACGTCTGCCCCCATCTTTTTCATAAAACGGTAAAAGCCTTCCGCCGTAACCCGCTTGAACCACGTATCCGACTCCCGGTTATCCCGGACGCCGTACACGATGTTGCAGCCTTCGTCGTATTTGTCCACCATAGCATCGATAGCGTCAATGTCATCCTGCAGATCCGCATCCATACTGATGGTGGCGTCGCAGTAAGGCTGCACCGTCATAAGACCGGCCAGCACCGCATTCTGATGCCCTTCGTTGTGCGCCAGGCAGACACCGGAATAGACCGGGTCCCGCCGGCAGAGTTCCTGAATGATCTCCCAGGTGCGGTCCCGGCTGCCGTCGTTCACAAAACAGATCTTGCTGTTTTGATGTATTTTTTTCTTTGCAATTAAACTTGTAATTTTATTTTTAAGTTTTTCTGCTGAATCCGGCAACACTTCCTGTTCGTTATAACAGGGGATCACCATGTACAGCACAGTTTCTGAAGACATACTCCCACTCAACCTCGTTTTTCAGCTTTCATGCCTGCAGGCGAAGGCAAAATAATTTGTTCAGGACATCAGAAGCAATTCTGCTACCGGCTTCGGTAAATACAGATGCCGGATTTATTTTCCAGCAGTTCCCAGTCTTCTCCGCCCATCTTTTCTTTCATCTTATTATACATGAACTCGCGCATGACGATATATTTCGGGCGGGTATCCTGCTTCACCGCGTCCAGTGATTTTTCACTGTTGACATCCGCTTCAATACCCGGAATATCCGTATACAGCATGAAACCCGGTCGCAGGAACCTGTCCACATAGAGTGTCCGTGATGTATCCTTGTCCATCGAAACATAAGTCTTTGCAATGGTCTTTACGCTGAACCGGTCCTGAATCTGCGGCATCAGCACGCCAAAAGCCACCAACATGGTCACCAGCCCCGTTACTACATGGAGCCAGGCGGCGGTTTCCACGTTGGAGTATTTTTTCAGGCAAATCACGATCAGCGCTCCCAGCACAAGGGTAACTGCGCCCAGGATCATGCCACCCGTGGCAACTTCGGGCATCTGGCGCCCGCCAACGATCCACCCGGCGCCCATGAGCAGATACATGATGACAGTCCCTGCCACCCAGCCGAATTGGTATTTTCCGTTGTCGCAGGTCATCCGCTCAATATTCCAGCCGATGATCATGGACAGGGCCGGCAGCAGCACCAGCATGTAGGAAACCTGTTTCGTTTTGGCAATGGAAAAGAAAACGAATACAAAAATCCACCAGACCTGCAGGAACAGCAGCTTCGTGCTCTCTTTTCCCACGCTTCGGGTAAAGGCATCTTTGATCGATTTCAGCAGCAGACCGGTCCAGGGGAACAACCCCAGGATAATGACGGGAAGGTAGAACCACCAGTGTACCCGTTTGGGATGCAGGGGCGCGGCGAAACGGCTGATGTTATGGAAGCCGATAAACTCATAAATAAAATCCATGCCGTGATTCTGGTACATGAACAGATACCAGGGCATCCCTACCGCTGCTACCAGAACCAAACCGGGAATTACATGCATACGCAGCAGGCGTCCCAGGTTGCGGGTGATCAGCAGATACAGAAAAACGATCGCGCCAGGGAACACTACGCCGATGGGCCCTTTGGTCATCACTGCAAAACCGCAGAGCAGGTACATCAGCCAGTATTTTTCGTGCATAAAGCACAGCAATGCCCCTGTCATAAAGAACAGCAGCGTGGTATCCGTAACAGAAGCCTTGCCCATGTACATGATCATGACGGTAGTGCCCATAACCAGGCCGGACCAGAAACCGGCTCTGGCGTTGAACTGACGAGCAGCGGAAAAAGTAGTCATTAAAACAGCCCCGATCGCCATAAGAGAGGCGGGTATACGGGCCGCAAATTCGGAAAAACCGCCGAACAGTTTCAGGGAACCCACCAGCAGCCAGTAAAAAATCGGCGGCTTGTCGTACCAGTATTCATTATAGATACGGGGTGAAAGATATTCGTTAAAACGGATCATTTCTTTGGCCGTTTCCGCATATACAGGCTCATCAGGATCCAGCAGCGCCACCCCGTCGATGCCGAACAGAATATTAAAACCTACAATGATCAGCAAAAGAACGATTGCTGTGCCAGGTAATTGTTTCATTATCGCGTCTCCATAGAAATATGAACATCATTATACAATAAAAATTTAGCATATTTAGTTTATTATATCACATGGATTCATGAATAAAAAGAAAAAGGACAGTTTCACTTATTTTTTAGAGACAATTTCTTTTGCTGCCTTGCATTTAACTAAAAATATGATATAATGATTCCTGCAAATCATACGGTCCAGTAGCCCAGTTGGATAGAGCAACGGCCTTCTAAGCCGTGGGTCGGGGGTTCGAATCCCTCCTGGATCACCAAAAAAATAACCCCGCGGGACATGTGTCTCACGGGGATTTTCCTTTTCCTTTACCATTGGGGCGGTATTTTTTCATACACTCCAACTATATACATAGTGGCGCTTCCTTTTGCCAGCATCTCGCCCTCATCGCTGTAAACCTTAACTTCCGTAAATACAACATGGTCGGTCTTGCGGACTACACTTGCTTCCGCAAAAACCGTATGCCCCACTTTCACATTGCTCATAAACGATGTTGACAGATTCAGGGTACAGACCTTGCAGCCCACAGTCCAGCAAACAATACCTCCTGCCGAATCGATCAGCGTTTGCAACGCTCCACCGTGTATGTAGCCAAAAGGATTCGTGATTGCTTCTGTCACCGGCATACGGGCCTTCACCCAGCCGCAGTCCGCGTCTTCCAATGTAAGACCGCAGTAGTTTATAAAAGTGCTTCCTTCGAATTTTTTCAATAGCTGCAGGCATTCTGTTTTATTCATGTGCAAACTGCCTCTCAGTACATAATTATAAAAGTCATTTGTTAGTTAATACTAACGTTATTATATCAGATTTCCGAAAGAATTGATTGTCTCAAATGTGTCTCGCACCATCTTTTTCTAAATTAATGTGTCAATAAAGCCAACCCACCGATCAAGGGCATGGATACCATCACATAACGAAGGATCTCTTTAGGTACCAGGTGTGTAAACTTCGCGCCGATAAAAGAACCTGTCGTGAGTCCGGCCAGTGTCTGTACAAAAACAGACGGGTCCAGCATACCGCTGAACAGATAACTTAATCCCCCCGCAGCGGCAATGGGAAAAATAATCATCATGGTTGTGCCGATAGCCTGATACAACGAAATACCAAAGAAAATCATCAGGCTGATCTGGATGAACGCAGTGGCCCCGATACCAAAAGCACCGGACAGCATTCCTGTCACGAGACCGATAGCACAACAACGTATGTAATACATTTTTCCGGTGGCAGTTTGTTGGTTTCTGGCAACAAAATCGGCAATCAGATGCGAATGAAAAAGCTGAATGTAAAACAATACCGTCGTTAAAAGCAGCATGATTGCGGTCGCAGGAGCCAGTAAACCGGGCGGAATCATGAACGCCACACGCGTTCCTGCCAGCGCTCCTAAAATACCGGCGGCACCTGTACATGCGCCTAATTTTAAAATCACTTCGCCTTCACGGTAATGACTGACAGCGCCTGACAAAACGGTAAAAGTCATACAGGAAAGAGAAACGGCAATCGCAGTGTGAATGGATACGCTGTACCCGACAGTCAGTAACGCAATGGTCAGCCCCGCTCCGCCTGTTCCGGCAAACCCCAGCAGACATCCAAGAACAAACATACCTGCAAGTATCATAATAGCACCTGATAATACTTCTGTAATGAATCAAATTTTTATCGGCAACGTCCGTTTTACTTCTAAAAATTATAAACTAATTATACACTAAAAGTCTCTACCCTGCACTATGTTACTACTGTTTTTTAATAGCCGCAATTCTTAATGAAAACAAGGCAATAACGAAGCGCTGAATCATAATATATGATATAATCCCATCTTTGACAGTTGCGAGAAGGAAAAAGTCTCACAAACGGCTTGGTTGAGCTGTTTGTGAGACTTTGTTTTTCATTAAAGTATGTAGCTATTTTTGCCTTTTCCTGGTCAGGTTTAAAATTTTTCTCATGTTTTGCTG
>JAFZIG010000022.1 GCA_017554485.1 Acidaminococcaceae bacterium
ATATCCAGAACGACGGTATCCGCACTGTTTCGCCGGAACATGTACAAACCGTTCTTTCCGGCGGCATCGCCCCGGCAGAGAGTTATTATTGCGTGACGAAACCGGAATTTGAGATTTACGATGAAACGCTGCATATGCTGAGGGACCGACTTTTTATTACCTACGCCACAAGATTGCCTGACCTTGTGATTATCGAATTCTATATGGTTGAAGCAGTGGAGTGAGGTAGCAAGGAGGAACAGAGATAACTATATGTAGAAGGCTAATGTTTCAGGGGCACAATATATAGAGCATTGGATATTATGATTCAATTATCCGTTTTGGGTTCTGATTGTCGGTGCTTTACCGGAAAACAGTTATTCACATTTAGGAACCATTTAATGCTATAACAGTACATTATGTGCATAATTAATACTTGAATTCACCTTAATTTTACACAGCAAAGGCGAAAATCCCCTATAAGGGTGTTTTGGGCCTTTTTGCATATGAAACTACAAAAACGGCGTACACGGGAAATATCGGGCATCCGTAAATCCCTGTGTGCGCCGTTTATTGTTGAACGCATATGAAACTATATTTTAGACGGCCAAAATGCGTCAGAGGGCATTTTTGAAAAGAGAGTGTAAAATTACTCTGAATTTTAACTGTTTTTTAATCTGTATAATGTTAAGTCATAAGGATATTAGTACATTGCTATTAGAATATTGTAGTTATTGTCAGAAACCAGGTTAATGCACTCAGATAACCGTATTTCTTGTTATTTACAGCGTATCCAGAATATCCCTATACTGACTCTCAATACTGCTTTCCAAAGCCTGAAACGCAGGGACAAACTTCCCGATGATCTTGTCGGCCAGTTCCCTGGCTGCTACTGCATTGTATATGTGCGCAGAATTGTTACGCTGGGCAAGCATATCCAGCCAGGCATCTTCGTCAATACAGGAATAAAACCGGTAGGCTTCTTTGATGATCTCCCGGGGAGAGCCGTTCTTCGCTGCGGCGACGCCTTCATAGGCCAGCAGTTCCTTCAGTACCTTCCAACCCAGCTCAAACTGAATATAAAACTTATCAATAATGCCGCCGACAATAAACTCATTGTTCAAATCCTGTTCTCCTGCCGTAGCAAGTACGCGGAGATTGCTTTTATAATTTTCAAACTTTCTCATATAATACAAGTCCATCCTTTTCAATTTCCGCAAGCAGTTCACAGCTTGCGTTTTTTTCTATCTCAACTACATCAAACTTTAGCAGCGTGCTGGTTTCTTCTTCCACAGCCAGCTTGAACTGTCCGACATTACCACCGGACACTGCAAGATCGATATCGCTCTTGTCATGAAAAGCTCCTCTTGCCCTTGAACCAAACAGAACAACCTTATTAATACCATGACGTACGGCCAGGTCTCTGATTTCTGTTATGACTTTTTGTTTGATTCCGGTCTTTGCTGAAAGGACTCTCTGATTTACCATTTGACGCTGGTCTCCTTACAAACCAAAATAAAACTTACCTCAGTTCGCTTGTATCATTGTAACACACTATATGGCAATTTACCAAGAAGAATAAAGGCCGTTTTTGTTGAATTTATGCCTCTGTTTATGAAATTCCTACTGAAAACTTTGCTCAATCATCTACAAACTTTTCACTTATACTGAAAACTTTGCTTGACTGTTTGCAAACTTTTCAGTAGAATTATTATAGATTAATACTAATTGTGCAGAAAGGAATTTCTTTTTATGATTATCAGGCAGCATTACATAAACCAGATCCGTCCTTTTTATGACAGCGATCTGATCAAGGTGATTACGGGTATCCGCCGGTGCGGGAAATCTGTCATTCTTTCGCAGATTGCAGAGGAACTCCGCTCTGCCGGCAAACAGGTGCTGAGCATCAATTTCGAGAATATTGAATATTCAACAGATATTTGTGACGCGATGAGCCTTGTAAGTTTTGTCAAAAAACACTTGCGCGCGAATGAAAAGCTGTATGTTTTTCTTGACGAAGTGCAGCTGGTTGAGGGGTGGAATCTTGCCTGCCGCTCATTGCGGCTGGAAAATGTTTCGATTTTTATTACAGGAAGCAATTCGCGGCTTTTGTCCGGAGAATTTACGAAAGAACTCAGCGGCCGGTATGTATCATTCTGTATCCGTCCCTTTGTCTATAAAGAAATACAGGAATACGCAAAAGAACTCGGCAAAACTTACTCTGTAAATGATTATCTTATCTATGGCGGATTTCCCAAGGTCATTGAGTTTGCGGATAAGCCTTCTGTCTTCCAATATTTAAATGATCTGAACCAGACAATTGTAGTGAACGATATCCTGAATCGCTATAAGATCAGGAAAACAGAACTCTTCAAACGCCTTGTAAACTATATTTTGATTTCCAATGCGAGGATATTCAGTGCCAATTCAGTGCAGCACTATCTTTCTTCTGAAAAGCTGGCGTGTTCACTGAATACAGTCATGAAATACTTAGCGTATCTGGAAGAAGCGTATGTGATTCGAAAAGTCCCGCAGTATTCAACAAGGGCAAAACGGGAGCTGGCTTTCTATGCCAAACTCTACGATGAAGATGTCTCGTTTAACTCTGTGCGGCAAAAGAATGGAAGGTATGACCTCACGCACAATTTTGAAAATATTGTTTATAATGAATTGATATTTATGGGATACGAGGTTTTTGTTTTTAACAAATCAGGGCAGGAAATAGACTTTCTTGCCCAAAAAGACGGGAAGGAATATCTTGTCCAGGCTGCGTATTCTATTGCTGAAGAAAAAACGTACCAGAGAGAATTTGCCCTCTTCAACACATTAGATCAGTCGCGCAGGAAAATAATTATTACTAATGATGACTTTGACTATTCAACCAGCACGGTAAGGCATATCAGTTTTTCAAGATTTCTTACAATGGACTGTTTGGATGAGTGAATAAAGTATGCTGATATGCTTTGAGCAGTAAAAACGCGTAAGAAGGCGTTTTTGCAAAGAAGCAAAGTTTTCAGTAGCATTGTTATGTACAAATAAGACATTGCGTAAATCCAAAGTTTAGCATAGGGAAAATCTAAAGTTTTATATGGGGAAAGTCTAAAGTCGAATCCATTTCTGTAATTTCAGTTAAAGAAAGGCAGTGGAATTGAGGAAGTCTAAAGGAATAGGGAACACTATATATGAGGCTTTTGTGATATGTATATACATATATAGAATGCTCAATTATCAAAGATTATTCTCTGTTTCTGGCTTCATTTAAGTGTGTTTTACCGGAAGACAGTTATAAACATTTAGAAATTGCATAATGCCGTAACAGTACATTATGTACGCAATTAATGACTAAAAACAGTCGGATTTTACATGGTTTCAGGCAAAATCTCCTCTAAGGGCATTTCGGCCATTTTTGCATATAAAACTACCAAAACGGCGTACACGGGAAATATCGCGCATCTGTGAATTCCTGTGTGCGCCGTTTATTGTTGAACGCATGTAAGAATACGTTTTTCAGCTCCAAAACGCGTCAGAGGGCCTTTCCTAAAAGAAGGCGTAACAATATCCGAAATCTGCAACATATATGTTGCAAACTGTAATTTTTAACAACAGGCTGGATGTTGATGCCGGACAGTGTATGTCATGGGCGGAAACGAGGTAATCAGGGTTGCATTTTTCACTTTCTCTGCTATAATAGGTGGGCGGGATGGGGAGTTATATAATTCAAAGGAGGCGCGCTATTCGTTCAGCGTTTCCTTAATTCAAGGAGTGTGAATGCATGATTGTAGAGAACCCTAATCCGATTACGGAAGATGAGTTGCGAAGAATGGGAAAGGAGGCGAAAGGCCGGGTCAAAACAATTTATCTCCATTGGACATCCGGACATTACGGGCAAGTGGATAATTTATATCACTTGTGTGTGGATCAGGACGGACAGGTCTTTGTGAATTGCAAAGCGTTTACCGAGCCCAAGCGGCATACGTGGCTGCGCAGCGGGAGTTCCATCGGCATTGCGCTGTGTTGTTGTTCCGGCGCTGCCTGCTGGATTCCCGGAGGCTGTAACGCCAGAAAGGTGCAGGGCGCTTATGCCGAGTGCCGCAGCGCGCATCCGCAGTGCGCGTTGGTTGAATTCGGTGCGGAGCCGCCTACGCCGATGCAGATCGAGATGATGGCGAATGTGGTGGCGGTGTTGGCAGACGAACTGGGAATTGCGATTGGCAAAGATACGGTCATAACCCATTGCGAGATTGCGTTTAAGGATGGCTACGGGCCGGACGAAGAGGATCCTGCCATGAGCTGGGATCTGTGGTTTCTGCCGGACCTGCTGCGGCCGGGCGAAGTGGTGCCCGGCGGCGATTTGCTGCGGAGCAAGGCAAAGGAGTATCTGAAGCAGTTGCAGCGGCAAGTTAAAGAATGAATTGTTCTGACGAGTGCAAAGGAGCGTTGTTTTCTTATGAAGAACAAAGTCCTGATTCTTGTTATTGACGGCTGCGCGCCGGAATACATAACGCCGGAGTATGCGCCGAATATCCACAGGCTGGCCAGGCAGTTTGGTTTTGCCAAAACGGTGAAGGCTGTGGTTCCTACTGTGACAAACGTAAACCACGCGAGCATTCTGTCCGGACAGTTTCCTTCCGTAACCAGGATGGTTGGTAATTATTTTTACAATCCGGCCACGGGGGAGGAAGGATTCATTGAAGAAAAAGGTTTCATGAAAGCTGAGACGCTGCTGCAGGCTTACCGCAAGCGGGGATTGAAGACTGCTTTTCTGACGGTCAAAGGTAAACTGCTGGGGGTGTACGGGCACGCGGCGGATATCGGTATCAGTGTGCAGACTCCGGATACAGCATTGCTGAATAAGTTGGGGCTGTCCGCGCCACCCGCGGTGAGCAGCCTGGATAGTTCCCGGTGGATTGTGAACGCGGCGCTGGCTGTTATTCAACAGGAAGACCCGGCGCTGGTGTATTGCACAACCAATGATTACGGTTTCCATCATTTCGGGTCGGAGGATCCGGAGGCACAGCTGCAGATCCGGCAGATTGATGAAGCGGTGGCTGCGATTCATGAAGCGGATCCGGAGCGGCAGATTTATGTTACCGCCGACCACGGCATGAACCAGAAGCATCAGCTGCTGGATTTCCAGCAGCTGGCGGATGAAGCGGGGCTGCACATTTTCTGTCTGGCGCCCCTGAAGGACCGGTACAAGGAAAACCACGTGTACCAGGAGGGCGGCATCTTATATTTATTCCTGAAAAAACCGGAAGAAAAGGATGCGCTTTTAGATCTGATTCATTCCAGACCGCAGATTGAAGCGGTGATGACAAATAATGAAGCGGCAGAGAAAATGCATCTGCCGCTGCAGGGAATCGGGGATTATGTAATTTTTACGGCGCCTGACTGCGCTTTCGGCGAACTGGGCGGAGCCACCACGCTGGTGACGGATGCCAGCCGTACCCACGGTTCATTGTATGAACAGGAAGTACCGCTGCTGGCTGTGAACCCGGCAGCCTCTGCGGAAGCCTATCAGTACAGCAAGGATATTGCAGCGGTGCTGTTTGAGAGGATGAAGCAGTAAATAAGCGGGAACATGAAACCGTTTTATAAAAAATAGATTAAAGCAGCTTGATTCGGTACATGAACCGATGGTTCATTGCAATTTGCATCAATTTTGGAAAACGAAAATACGAAAAACACAATAATTAAACGCCCGTGCATTGTACCGACAACGTCACGGGCGTTTAACAATTGAAATCACTTATGTACATCGGAATCACGTCCTTTATAGTTTTTCCTATACTGCCATAACTATTTCGGGGGAACCACTCCTTTCTTCATTTTCACTTACGAAGTATCCTCATTTCCTTTACCAAGACTTCCCTTGTTGGGGGACTTTCGGTACTTCCTTTGTTCACTTATAGGATAGCAGAAATAATCAGAAAATACAAGAAAATTTTGTGTTAAGAACATTACAGAATCCGGAAATAATGTGACGAAAGTGAAAAATGTAATGCATAATTTCAGCAAGATAATCTTGTTTCTGCTCAGACGTTAGCAATGATACCGGTTTGTAAGTTGAAATTCAATGATATAAGTTTTGTTTTCAGAACAAAGGTTAACCGAAATCAAAAAATAGGTTGACAATAAATCTACAAGTCATTATAATTAAGCATGTGGTTAACCTTTGAATTCAAAAGGATAACGCACGTAAAATTCATTGCAGAAAAATATCCCTGGAGATGAATAAAATGGCACAGACTTCTGTAACTACTGCACGTCGTGAAACTGCGTCGGAGAAGACGCGCAATATGACGAAGATGGCGTTATGCGTAGCATTGATGGCAATCTCTTCTTATTTATCGTTTCCGTTGCCCTTTACACCGGCCCTGGTTGTGGCGACAACGATCATTATTAACATGACTGCGTTTATATTAAAACCCAATGATGCTTTCCTGGTGATCCTGGCCTGGCTGCTCATCGGTGCTGCCGGTGTTCCGGTGTTGCCGGCAGGGACTTCCGGCTTGAGCCGTCTGATAGGACCCACCGGCGGTTTCTATGTGGCTTTTGCTATTGCGGCCTGGCTCATGAGCAAGCTTCTGAACGGTTCCAACAGCTTTAAAAAGATGGTTATTCTGGGAATCGCGGTGGGCATGCCGGTCATTTACATCGGCGGCTGTATCTCCATGTATCTGGTGGCACACATGACCGTGTGGGCTACACTGGTAGCGGCGGTATTCCCTTTTATCTTCGGTGATGTGGTGAAGGTTGTGGCCGGCGCGTTTCTGGCGACCCGGATCAATGCTTTTTTGAAAAATAACGGTTAATAGTGACGCTTCCATAAAACTCCCGGTCTGGAACCAGGCCGGGAATTTTTTTCTAAAACAGTTCTTAACGTGATGGGAAATGGTGAATGGTATGAACAACGTATTTTTGCTGGGCGGGTTGCGCAGCCACATCGGACTGACAGGCGGAATGTTCAAAACAATTCCTGCAGAGGACCTGGCGGCAGCGGTTCTGAAAAAAGTAATAGAGAGATATCCCTGTGCGTTGCAGGCCGACGGTCTGATCTGCGGCAATGCGGTGGGCACAGGGGGAAATATTACGCGGCTGGCTGCCTTGAAGGCCGGGCTTCCTGCCCATGTGCCGGCGCTGACGGTGGACATGCAGTGCGCTTCCGCGGCGGCGTTTGAGAAAACTGCTGATGCCGCAGGAGATGCCAAAAAAAATTATAGTCCTGCCCGGGATCCCGTTAAACAGCCGGGGCAAGACGGATAAGGCAGTGTTGCTGAACTTGTTGAAACAAAAATAATAAAACGTTGCAAACGGTTTTGCAACGGTGTGAAGCCTTTCAAATAGATTCAAAACAAAAATGAAAAAAAATAAAAATTTCTTGACAAAACAAAAGTTAACACGTATAATACTCACGTTACGAAAGTAACAAAAACCATGTGGTCCATTAGCTCAGTCGGTAGAGCACCTGACTTTTAATCAGGGTGTCCCGCGTTCGAGTCGCGGATGGATCACCATTTTTTTGCCCTTTTTACACCAGCGCCACGTAAGCGTAGGCTGCGTAACAGGCTAGCAGCAGACCTTTCTAACTTCA
This sequence comes from Acidaminococcaceae bacterium, assembly GCA_017554485.1. GTDB lineage: Bacteria > Bacillota > Negativicutes > Acidaminococcales > Acidaminococcaceae > Succiniclasticum. The sequence goes on from JAFZIG010000022.1 coordinate 7,574, forward strand.
AAGAAAGAGGGTACAAGTTGCATAGTCCATTTCGCTAAATGGGAATTTCATAAGTAAGCTCCTTTCTGCTTATAAAATAAAAAAATGCCCCGTTGTCTGCACTTTCGGGGCAAAAAAATACCCTCTGCTCATTTAAAGCAAAGGGATTATATATTCTCTATGTTCGTGAATACTTTCCACCCATTGTCGGTTGCAGATTTGCCAAAACTGGATTTCCCGCCTTTCTTATGCTTCGCCATGCCCTTTACACTAATAACCTCAATCAATATGATTTTAAATCCGTTCCGCAGGGACCGTCAGTATAGCAATCGCCACCGGCGACTTTTTTCAGAGTAGCTTCATCCAGTTCAAAGTCGCCCAATTCCGTCAAATACGCCTCGGCTTCTTCTTTGGTCAGCTCAATACCTTCAGACTTTGCTAATGCAATCAATTCATCGGCAGTTTCACACTGCATAACTTTTTCAAGCATTTCTTTTGTGATTTCATTTTTGTTTATCGGCATAATAAGTTCCTCCTCAAAATATTAAATTTAATGCCTTTTATTATATATACAAGACAGGCTTCTCAAAATTGACGCTGATGGGAATTTTTTTAATTATATCATACTAATCTTTGCTAAACAATATAAACAATGACAAAGGTTATTTTGAGCAATAACAAAAATAAGAAAACATATAAAATGGTGTAACTTGGTATCGAAGCGTATGGAAAGGAACAAAACGAAAGTTAACACGTATAATACTCACGTTACGAAAGTAACGAAACCATGTGGTCCATTAGCTCAGTCGGTAGAGCACCTGACTTTTAATCAGGGTGTCCCGCGTTCGAGTCGCGGATGGATCACCATTTTTTTGCATAAAAAAAGCTGGGCTGAAGTAATGCTGATGCAGTTGCTTCAATCCAGCTTTTTGTTTGAAATTACAGTCCTCCGCCCAGGGGCCGGTTCAGTTTTACATATACAATTTTATCAGCTATATGATCCTGGTCATCCCGCCATGTCATTTCCTTAGCGCTGTTTACGGTTATCGCGCCCGTGCCGTTCTTATATAAAATTTCTTCCTTATCGATGGCTCCGTCTTTATATGTCAAAAGGGAATGAATACAGTCCTTATATTCCATGACATCCTTGCCTGCCGGTTCGGCGCTCATTGTCCACATATCAACCTGGGATGCGTTTCGCCGCCAGCATATTTCCACACCGTACCAGCCTTTTTCGCCTGTGGTGATCGTAATCATGGCGCGGTCTGCCGCCTTTTCTCCCCACCAGCCGCACCAGGAGAAAAAAGCATCTTTTGTATAATCGTATGTCTCCGCTTTGAACTCAACTGCTGTCCCCGGCACCGTGCCCGGCATTGCGAAGGCGAGTCCCGTGGGAATCATAATCAGGATTGCAGCAGTTGAAACTATTCTTTTTAAAATCATGTGAATTCTCCCCTTTCCCTGTTGTAAAATAATAATGCAAAATCTTTTTTTAAAATAACAACGCTAATGGTATAACTTGTTAGTCAACATAATATAAACTGAAAAAACAGAGCATTATTACACACTGTATAAAAATCCGGTAAGTGTTTTTACACCAGCGCCACGTACGCGTAGGCTATGTAACAGGCCAGCAGCAGCAGACCTTCCCAGCGGACGATTTTCCTCTGGGTGTAACCGAAGATCAGGAGAAGGATAGTGGCGGCTACGGCCACGTAGGCGTCGCTGAGGAAGTTGGAAGCACAGGGGATGGGCATAATCAGGGCGGAACTTCCAAGTACGAAGAGAATGTTGAAAATGCAGCTGCCGATCACGTTGCCCACAGCCAGGTCTCCGTTTCCCCGTAGGGCTGCGGTGGCGGAGGTGACCAACTCCGGCAGGGAGGTACCCAACGCTACGATGGTAAGGCCGATGACCCGGTCGCTGATGTTAAAAATTTTGGCTAACGTAGTGGCGGCGTCTACGGCATAATCGCTGCTCACAAGGATCACTGCAAGGCCCGCGATGGTAAATGCGATGAGTTTCCAGATGGAAGGTGATTCTTCTGGAACGGCTTCGGGGCTGTTTGCGGTGGTGTCTGGCAAGGCAGTATTATTGGCAACTTTCAAAACAGTTTCAGCTGCTTCTGTCGTTTTGGTGGGAGAAGTTTCTTCATTGCAGGAAGCAACACTCGGTGAAGTGTTACTCTCCGGAGTTTTTTGTTTTGCCTGTTTCAGCAGGTAACCGATGTAAATCAACAGCCCGACCCATAAGATGGCGCCGTCCAGCCGGGTAATGAGGCTGTCCCTGCCCATCAGCACGAATGCAACGGTGACAAGGATCGTAAAGGGCATTTCATACCGGATCGTGGACTCTTCGATTTTCAGAGGAACGATAGCGGCTACAACACCCAGGATGATAAAAATATTCATGATGTTGCTGCCGATGACATTGCCGATGGAAATGCCGGCGCTGCCTTTTGTGGCGGCGGCAATGGAGACCGCGGCTTCCGGGGCGCTGGTACCCATGGCCACGATGGTAAGGCCGATGATGAGTTCGGAGATGCCGAATTTTTTGGCAATGCCGGAGGCGCCGTCTACAAACAGGTCAGCCCCTTTTACCAGCAGGGTAAATCCAACAATCAGGATCGCCAGTTGCTTGATGATTTCCGTGTTCATAATTTAAACTACAATTCTCTTTACAATATAATTTCTTTAAAATAAATTACGGATGAGCTGTATTAAGCTTTATCTCTAAGTAAAATCTAAGTAAAAATCAACCTGACTCAGGTGTTAAAGCAATGGCCGCGATTGTCATTAATTCTGCTGCAGGAACATAGATAAAGGCATACCGCCGATAGTTTCTTTCCAGTCCTTATGGGGCCCGGTAACAGCGGCGATTTTCTGCGCTGCGGAATCAGCTATAAGAATTTGTCCCTGCATTTCGCCCGTAGCCTGGAAGAGGGGCTTCTTGCTTATGGAATCCACGATGGAAAAAGCAACAGGCCTAACCTCGAAGACCCCCGCGTTGGTGATAATGATATCGGAGTAAATCTGTCCGCAGAACACGCCGTCGCTGACCATGGGTTTTCCGTAAATATTCAGGGGAACTATTTTTGCTTTGATGGGAACCGAAATTATGTTAACAATATCATTTACTTCCCTGACATCGTTTTTGTGGTCATGGAAATAATAGACGTTGTATAGCTGTTGATCATTCGTCGACTGGGATTTATACGGGAACAAGTGGTTCAGGATCAATGCATCTGTCGTATTTACATATATAGGATTCTTCTGGGCCACGTAACGTCCCAGATAAGTCCAGTTTTCCGCAAAAGCGCTGACAGCAAACAACATTAAAACGGTGAGGCAGAGTAAAATCCGTTTCAGCATAGGTATCGTCCTTTCTTGTATAGTCTATAAATCTAAGCTGCTTCTCAAATCAAACAGCGCTTCTTGAACTAAGCAACGCTCCTGCAACTCATATGCCGGTTTGTATTTGTTATAGGACTGATCTGTTTCTACATCTAATATAGTATGAATAAACCGGATTTGCAATAGTCCATTTGGGGTGACGGGGGCTTAATCGTTACTTTTTTAACAGCTTTTTTATGAAAAATATCAATTTATACCAAAATGAAGGAAAGAATTCGTTAAAAACTATTTACATTCTTTCCATTTCCGATTACAATATACACTGTATAGTTATAAGTTCGATTCAATTGGTAATCGGAATAACAGCAAAACAGTAATTACTTGTAACTGTATAAATGAAATCATAGAAGGAAGGAAATGAGGGACATGTTTAAATTATCCGGTTCTAAAATGAAAGCATTGACGGCAGCACTGATGCTGACGCTGGCAGTAGGTATGGCAGGTTGTGGCGGCGGAGATAAAAAGCCGGCGCCGAAGGCGGAGAAGAAATTTAACGTAGGTATCGTACAGCTGGTAGAGCATGCTGCCCTGGATGCTGCCAATAAAGGCTTTGTTGACGGGTTGGCCAAAAACGGCTTTAAAGAAGGGAAGAATATCACCTTTGACCGGCAGAATGCCCAGGCGGATCAGTCCAACCTGCAGAACATTGCCAACCGGTTTGTCAACAACAAAGTGGACCTGATCTGCGCTATTGCTACCCCGTCCGCACAGTCCGTAGCCAACGCTACGAAAGAGATTCCTATCGTAGGTACGGCTATTACCGATTATAAATCCGCAAAACTGGTGAAGGATAATGCAAAACCGGGTACCAATGTTACCGGTACCACGGACATGAACCCCATCAAAGAGCAGGTTGAACTGCTGCAGAAGGTTGTTCCCACCGCTAAGAATGTGGGCGTAATTTACTGCTCCAGCGAAGTGAACAGCCAGATCCAGGTTGACATCCTGAAAAAGGAAGCGGCGGCGAAGGGCCTGACCATTAAAGAAGCGACGGTTTCTACCGTAAATGATATTCAGCAGGCGGCTCACAGCCTTATCGGCAAGGTTGACGCCCTGTACATTCCTACTGACAATATCATGGCTTCCGCTATGCCTACCCTGTGCAAGGTAACTGATGAAGTGAAATTACCGGTCATCTGCGCGGAACCCGGTGAAGTAAAGGCCGGCGGCCTGATCACCCTGGGTATCGATTATTATATGCTGGGCGAAGAGACCGGCGCTATGGCGGCTGAGATCCTGAACGGGAAAGCAAAACCCCAGGACATGGCGATCCGTTCCCAGAAAGAGTTCAAGGCTGTTGTGAACCAGAAAAAGGCTGATCAGCTGGGCATCAAGATCCCGGCAGAACTGCTGAAGGGCGCAGAAGTAATTAAGTAATCTGTTTGGTGTGATGATATTAGGAACTGTGAAGAATGTATTGGTGAACAGTTCCTTCAATCTGATGGTGAAAGGCAGGGCCGGATCCGTCGTAACAAACGGATCCGTTCCTTTTTATATGTACGGAATCACCAAAGTATTTACTGGCAATTGTACAGTCTCATTGATTCGGTTTTTCCGTAACAATTGCTGTAGTTTTTAAAGTCTGTCAAGAGATTCGAGGTCATTGTTTTATGAGTAACCTGGCTGTGTCCACTGTGGCACAAGGTTTGTTGTGGGCCGTTATGGCTCTGGGTGTATATGTAACGTTTCGCGTGCTGGATCTGGCGGATCTGACCTGCGAGGGCAGTTTTCCCCTGGGGGCGGCGACGGCGGCGACGCTGATGGCTTCCGGTCATAGCGTCAGCACTGCGATTTTAGCTGCTGCTGTGGCAGGGATGCTGGCCGGTGCGGTAACGGGGTTTCTGACTACAAAAATGAAAATCCCGGCACTTCTGGCAGGAATTCTTACCATGATCGCCCTGTATTCTGTTAATCTGCGCATTATGGGCAAGGCCAATTTATCTTTGCTGGGCGTGGATACGGTGTTTTCTTTTACCCAGGAGGCATTGGGCCTGAATAATGCCCAGACTACTTTTGTGGTGGGTATCATGGCAACCCTGGTAATCGGTATCGGCATGTACTGGTTCTTTGGTACGGAGATTGGCGCGGCCATTCGTGCTACCGGCTTTAACCAGCAGATGATCCGGGCTCAGGGCGTGAATACGGACATGACTATCATCCTGGGGCTGATCATCAGCAATGCCCTGATTTCCGTATCCGGTGCGCTGGTGGGGCAGAACAACGGCTTTGCGGATGTAGGTATGGGCGTGGGTACCATCGTTATCGGTCTGGCATCCGTCATTATCGGCGAAGTGCTCTTCGGTACCCGCAGCTTTAAGAACTGCATCATTTCCGTGGTGCTGGGCTCTGTGGTCTACCGCATCGTCATTGCGGTGGTGCTGCAGATGGGCATGCCGCCCAACGATCTGAAGCTCTTTACTTCCGTTCTGGTAGCGATTGCATTGTCCATGCCGCTGATCAAGGCGAAGCTTAAAGGCAGAAAGGCGGCGCGCTGATGTTACATGTAGAATGTATCAATAAAACGTTTTTCCCCGGGACCATCAATGAGAAACATGCTCTGGTAGACACAGAACTGCACCTGAAGCCGGGGGATTTTACCACGGTGATCGGCAGCAACGGCGCCGGCAAATCAACGTTACTGAATGCCATCGCCGGGGTTTGGCCCATTGATAAGGGGCGCATCGTCATCGACGGTGTGGATATTACGAAGGAGCCGGAGCATAAGCGGGCCCGCTATATCGGCCGGGTGTTTCAGGATCCTATGCTGGGGACAGCAGCCGGTATGATGATAGAAGAGAATCTGGCCATCGCATCCCGCAGGGGACAGTTCCCCGGATTAAAGTGGAGCAGTTCCAGCGAGCAGCATGAACGCTTCTATGAAATGCTGAAGGCACTGAACCTGGGGCTGGAAGATCGCATGACCGCCCATGTGGGGCTGCTTTCCGGCGGACAAAGGCAGGCGCTGACCTTGCTGATGGCTACCATAAAAAAACCGAAATTGCTGCTGCTGGATGAACATACAGCGGCGCTGGATCCGAAAACCGCGGAGAAGGTGCTGGAACTGACGGATACCATCGTGGAACGTGACCATTTGACGACCTTGATGATTACCCATAACATGCGGGATGCCCTGCGTTTCGGTAACCGCCTTGTGATGATGCATGAAGGCCGGGTGCTGATCGATGTGGACGGGGAAGAAAAAAAGAACCTGAAAATCAGGGACCTTCTGGCCATGTTTGAAAAAGCCGCCGGCGGTGATGATTTCGCCAGTGACAAGCTGCTGCTGGGATAAAATAATAGTAGAGAATAAATAAAAGCCTGAACCGGTGGAGATATGACCTGATTCAGGCTTTTACTACGGACCGGTGCATAATGATCCGGTCTGTCTTTTGATTTGGGCTACAGGTTTTGAGGAAGTGTAATCATGGAGCAACACCTGATCGTTGCGGTAAAAGCGATCATCCCTCTGTTCCTTTTGATCGGCGTGGGGATTTTTGTCCGCTGGCAGAAAATGCTGACGGATACGGAATTGAAGCATGTCAATGCCATGATTTTCCGGGTTTTCTTTTTCTGCATGATGTTTTACAATATGTACACGACTACCATCGCTACGGCGGTCCGTCCCCGGCTGCTGGCCTTTACCGTTTCCGCTTTATTTATTGTGCTGCTGCTTTCTGCTGTTGTGGTATGTACGGTAGAAAAGGATAACCGGTCCCGGGGGGCGATGCTGCAGGCGCTGTTCCGCAGCAACTTCGTGCTGCTGGGACTGCCGCTGGTAGAGAATATCTTCGGGCAGGCAGCGCTGGCTGTACCTACGATGATGATTGCCGTAGTATCCCCGATATATAATTCGGTGAGTGTCTTTTTTCTGGAAAGTTTCCGCGGCGAAGGGCGCTTTTCTTTGCTGGAAACGTTGCGAACAGTACTGAAGAATCCCATGATCGTCGGCGCCATCCTGGGCGCGGCGTTTATGGTTACGGGGACTACTGTGCCGGAACCGGTGTTAAAGCCGATTCGCCAGATTGCGTCCTGTACGTCCCCTGTGGCCCTGATTATCCTGGGCGCTTCTTTCCAGTTCGGGACCATCAGCGAGGAAAAGCGAAACCTGTTCATCGTGGTGCTGGGCCGGTTGGTGGTGATACCGGCACTGGTGCTTGGAACTGCGTATTTTATGGGATTCCATGGGGTGGATTTTGTCACGCTGCTTTGTATTTTTGCCACGCCCTGCGCGGTGGCCAGTTTTGCCATGGCGCAGCAGCTGGGCAGCAATGCGGAACTGGCCGGCAACAGCGTGGTGCTGACCTCCGCGTTTTCGGGTCTCACCCTGTTCTTTTGGGTGGTTTTGTTCCAGGTACTGGGCACGTTCTGAAAAAAGTATCTTAAGGAACCACTGATGAATTCGTCTGCACGCTTGTCGGCGCTTTTGGTGAATGGCGGAGTCATTGTCTCTTGACGCAGCTCCGCTGCGTCTTCGAGCCACTTCTTTGTCATTCGCAAAAAGCGCACGGCAATCGCACAAACTCATTTAATCAGTGTTTCCTTAAAAAGAGCTGAAGTGAAAAGTTACGTTTCGTCTTGAAAAAGCAGTTGAGAAAAAATGCGCTGTGAGAACATAATCCGGTGTTGCCAAAACAGAAAAAACGTGCTATTATTGTTAAGTACTCTTTATGAAGTGTTACATACGCGGGCATAGTTCATTGGTAGAACGAAAGCTTCCCAAGCTTTAGAGGTGGGTTCGATTCCCATTGCCCGCTCCATAAAAAAACAACTCCTGTCAAAGTGGCAGGAGTTTTTATTTTGGGAAGAAACCGGGTTTGATGAGAAACCGGAACTACCGGTTACAAAAGAACGGATAAACACTTAATTGCCAACAGGCATAAAGGCAGCCAGTCAGTCTTTCACTATCGTTATTACTATTTCTACAGCTGCTCCCTCCGGCAGTTCTTCCGGTTTTTTGCCGGAGAATAGTGTTATCGTATTCTGTTCGATTTTGCGGATCACGGCTGGGAAGTCTTTTTTGCTTCCGGCTGCGGTTACAGTGGCTTCTATGCCTTCCGCAAGCCGCGGGTCCGTGATCGCCGAAGTAACCTTGATGGTACAGTCTGTGGCAGACAGAATCTGCATAATGGGTTGTTCTTTTTTGACAGCTTCCCCGTTTTTGGCCCATATCTGCCGGACGATACCGGTGGAGGGGCTTACAATTTCGCTGCCTTCCACCGTTAGGATGGCGGCGTCGTAAGCCGTCCGGTTTTTTTGCACCTGTTGCTCCAGTTCGGCCAGTTCTTCCGCCGTGTAAGCGCGGGTAACCTGTTCGTAGCGCGCCTGGGCAGCGGTTAGACCGGACCGGGCGCTTGCCAGATCCCGCTGTGCCTGCTGCATCCGGTTGCGGCTGATGCCGCCCACATTGTACAGACGCTGCATTTTATTGTAATTCTGTTCGGCGTTTTGTACTTCGCTCCGGGCGCTCTGCAGGACTGCAGCAGCAGAAGCGCGGCTGGCTTCACTGTTCCCTTGCGATGCGTTGTTCAGCCGTGCCTGGGCTTTGGCCAGTTCGGCAGCCGCTTTTCCCACTTCCGGGTTTTCATCCTGGGTGCCCAGGCCGAAGAGGGGCTGCCCTTTACGGATACGCTCCCCTGTCTCCAGAATCAGGCCGCGGATCTCCCCGTCCACAGGGGCTTTGACCGTATATGTGACCGCTTCAGTTTTTCCCTGCAGGCGGATGTTTTTTTCGGTTGTCTGGGGTTTGCCGCAGGCTGCTGTCAGGATGAGGCATAACAGCAGCAACAGCAGATAAAATTTCTTCATCGGTTTTCTCCGGTAATCTGCAACCTGATATTTAAAAGGGCTGCAGCGATATGATTCGGTTAGGGAAACACTGGTTCAAAAGGATTGTGCCAAAAGCACGGCTATCGCACAAACTCATTGAATCAGTGTTTCCTTAAAATTGTATTACATTTCTCCGTTATTGTCACATACTATCACGAAAAATCGTCTTTTTTGTGAACACAGCATGATTTCGCAAATTCTTCATAAAAATGAGTGTAAAGAAGTTTACAATGAAGTGTAAAATGGTATATAATACTTTAGAAAAGTGTTTTAAATGTTATAAGAAATGAATTGATTTTTTGAAAAATGTAAATATTTTCCGGCAAGAAAGGAAATCCTGATGTTTTTTGATAATTATGATACCCCTGTGTTCCGTCCGCCCAGCGAGGCCAACAGTTTTATCCTGCGGGTGACCCGGGGCTGCGCCCATAATAAATGTACATATTGCAATATGTACCGGGGTGTGCCATTTCAGGTGCTGACAGATGAGGAGATTGCCCGGCAGATGGCGCTGGCGTATTCTTATAATCGGGACGGGGTACGCCGTGTCTTTCTGGCTGACGGTGATGCACTTGTATTGAGCACGGACCGTCTGCTGCGCATCCTTCACGCGCTGAAGCAGTATTTTCCCCATTTGCAGCGTGTCTCTTCCTATGCGGCTCCCAAGGACATTCTTCGGAAAACGCCGGAAGATCTTGTAAAGCTGCGGGAAGCGGGGCTGAAGCTGCTGTATTACGGTATGGAAAGCGGCGATTCCGTTACATTGAAAGCGGTGAACAAAGGGGTAGATGGTCCCCAGTCAATTGAGGCGGGGAAACGGGTCGTCGAAGCCGGCATGAAGTTGTCCATCATGATTATTTTGGGTATCGCGGGTATTGAAGGCAGCGAGCGCCATGCGCTGGAAACGGCGAAAGCCATCAGTGAAATACAGCCGACCATGTTAAGCGCACTGTGCCTGATGCTGTATCGGGGTAGCGAGCTGAAAGACCAGTTTGAACGGGGTGAATTCCACCCTCTTTCCCCTGGCGGCCTGATGCACGAACTGCACCGGATACTGGAGCATGTGGAACTACCGGAACATTGCCATACGATCTTCCGAAGCAACCATGTCTCCAATTACGCAAATTTTGCCGGGAACCTGCCGAAGGATAAAGAGCGCCTGCTGGCAGAGGTACAGATGGCGGCAGAAGAGTTGGACAAATTAAAGACCTGGGATGTTTATAACGACGACAGATATTAATAGTTAGGAAGGTACACCGGTTTGAAAGGTGTATTTTACGTGGTTCATATGCAGTATAAAGGATTAAAAAGACTGATAACGAAAACAGCGACAGCCGGACTGTTGGCGTCGCTGTATCTGGGGTGGGCTCCGCAGCAGGTATTGGCCGCCCCGGTAATAACCAATATGCCTCACCGGGCAGACGGTTCGCGGATTACAGGCAGTCAGCCTGTGCCCAAAACGATGCCCGGAGACGTGGTAGTGAAAACAAAGCCGCAAAGTACAGGAGTGACCAATACAGGAGCGGCTAATACTCCTGCTACGAATCAGCCGCTGGTCGTGCAGAATACACCAAAGGCAGAAGCTGCCAAACCACCGGTACAAGCTGAGTCTAAAGCAGAAACACCCAAAACGGAAGCGCCGAAACCGGCTACACCATCAACACAGGCGATGCCCAAGGCGGAAACACCCAAATCGGTGACACCAAACACACAGGCTGCGCCTAAAGCAGAAACACCGAAGCCGGTGACACCAACTACGCAGGCTGCGCCTAAAGCAGAAATACCGAAGCCGGTGACACCAACTACGCAGGCTGCGCCTAAAGCAGAAACACCGAAGCCGGTGACACCAACTACACAGGCTGCGCCTAAAGCAGAAACACCGAAACCGGTGACACCAACCGTACAGATATCGAAACCGGCAGTGAAAGCAACGCCTGCCGCATTGCCTACCAAGCCGCCCGGTCTGGAAACGAAAAAGCCGGCCCAAGATAAATCGGCAGCTTCGGTGAAGAAAGAGAAACCCAGGAAACCGGCTAAACAGACACCGGAAAAATCGGTGTATCAGGTTGGGGACAAAGGCTGGAAGATCAAACAGGCCCAGCAGTATTTACAGAAGCTTGGCTTTGAGCCTGGCGAAACGGATGGGCGTTTTACTAAATCTACCCGCAAGGCCATCCGTAAATTCCAGAAAAAATATAATCTGAAAGAGACCGGAAACCTGGATAATGCCACCTATGAAGAGCTGAAATGGCAGGCGGAAGCCAAGGATTACGGCGGTAACGTGGCCAGCACCAAGATTTTGAAGACAGCGGCTCAGTACAAGGGTGTGCCCTATGTTTTTGGCGGGACAACACCGAACGGCTTTGACTGTTCCGGTTATGTCCAATATGTATTTGCCAAGAACGGGATACGCCTGACGCGTACGGCGGATACCCAGGCGCTGGAAGGCAAGTTTGTCTCCAAGAAAAACCTGAAGCCGGGAGATCTGGTCTTCTTCACCACCTACGAGCCGGGGGCGTCCCATGTGGGAATCTATGCAGGTAATAACCAATTCTGGAATGCCACCAGTTCCAGAGGTATTATGCTCAGTAATTTAAATGACAGCTACTGGGGTCCGCGTTACTATACGGCCCGCCGGATCCTGACCGGTAACGACCGCAGCCGCTGAAACAGATGAAATGGAGAGAGAGGATATCTGCGATGATTCGAGAGAAAAGAAATAAGGAAAAATTAACGGCGTACTATAATAAATTTATGGATGACGGTATCGTCGATCCCAATGTGCATCCCTGGGTGGCAGAATCCTGGCAGCGCTGCCGGGCACTTCACCTGCCCCATGAAACGATGCCCAGGATCAACCGCCTGACGCGGGAACAGATTATCGAACACCAGAAGGCCCACGCCCATATCGTGGATTATGTGGACGGGCTGTATGAACAGAATAAACAGCATTTTAACTCCCATAACCTGAGTATGCTGCTGATCGACGACCAGGGTTATGTTATTAAAAATTATGCTATGCCCTTTTTCCAGCGGGTCATTGAAGATATCCAGGGGATGCGGGTATTGGAAAGCGATATAGGGACTTCCAGCATCAGCGTGGCCAGGGAACACAATGTGCCGTTCCTGATGTTCGGTCCGGAAATGTGGATACGGGAAAGCCATAACGGGGACGCTTGCAGCGCCCCTATCTGTGTGCAGGGCAAGATTCGCTATATCCTGTCCTTCTGTTCTGTGGATCAGGGCGAACTGCCCTACGATCTGCTGCTGTCGCTGCTGCTGACCATGAAATACTCCGTGGAACGGCATCTGGAGATGCTGGTCTACTGGAATGTTCAGAAGATGATCCTGAATGAACTGCCGGTTAGCGTGTACTGGCTGAACCGGGAGGAAAAGATACAGTATTGCAACGATAATGGAAAGAAACGCCTGGATGGGAAAAATTCCCTGTCTGATGTATTCCTGAATTATGAACATATTCCGGTGCGGCAGGCCCTGTCCGGAAAACCTGTCTATCGCCGCGAAATCACCTGGATTACCCAGGACAGGACCTATGAAGATGTAACGACCGCCTTGCCAGTGAAGATTGGTAATAACGTGGAAGGGGCTGTCGTCCTGTCCATGTCCATTGAGGACCTGAAAACTACCATTGCCCACGCTACCGGTTACAGCAGCCGTTACAGCCTGTACAGTATGGTGGGTGAAACGGCAGAATTCCTGGCGCTGCAGCATAAGGCCACGCGGATCGCCCGCGCAGACAGTAATATCCTGCTGCAGGGCGAACCGGGAACCGGCAAACAGCGTCTGGCCCACGGCATCCATCAGGCCAGCGCCCGGGCAGCGGCTCCCCTGATCGTTGTAAAATGCTCGGATGACTCCCCGAAAGCCATGGAGGAAGAATTCTTTGGCAGACTGGAGGGGGATAACCCGCCGTCGGCAGGCAAGCTGGAGCTGGCTATGGGCGGCACTCTGTTTATTGACGAAGTGGAAAAGCTTCCGGTAGAGCTGGGGGACCGGTTGGCAGATGCCTTGAAAGATGGGCTGGTCGTGCCGGGATCCGGGGAACGGAAAAAACTGAATATCCGTGTCATCGCGGCCTGTGACAGCAACCTGAAACGCCTGGCGGACAAAGGGCTTTTCAGCCGCAAGTTGTTTGAAATGGTGCTGGATACGGTCATGCGCATCCCACCGCTGCGGGAACGGGTCAAAGATATATCCGTCCTGGCCAACCATATACTGGCAGAGATGAGCGCCCAGTACAGCATGCCCCAAAAACACCTGACGCCGGAAGCGCTGAAGGTTTTGACGGGCTGTAGCTGGCCCGGCAATATTAAACAGCTGCAGGGCGTTATCGAGCGGGCGTTCTTCCATGTGCCCGGCAGCGTTATTGAGGCGGAAGACATCAAGATGCCGGTGGACAAGACTTTGGAAAAATCCTGGAAATATGATAAGGATGCCTTCATCTCCGTATGGAAATCGGCTGGCGGCAATATTTCCAAACTGGCTTCCATGCTGGATGTAAGCCGTGTAACCCTGTACCGGTATCTGAAAAAATATAATTTGGGTCCGGGTTCTGCCGAAACTGACAAAAAATAAAAGTACTCTGACACATAAAGGAACTCTGACACATGCGTTTACGAAAGAAACCCTGGATAGAAAAGGCGATGCCCGAAGTAATAGAGGCAGGTTTTTTGTACCGGGAGCATATTGAACGGTTTAAAGGAAGCTGGCAGGAGAGGTTCCCGGACAAGGAAATCTGTCTGGAAATCGGTTGCGGCAAAGGCGGCTTTATCACGGGCATGGCTGTGCTGCATCCTGAAAAAGCGTTCATCGGGATAGAGACCCAGTTTGATGTTTCCTATTATCCGGCCAGGAAAGCAATGGAAGACGGGCTGGATAATATAGTCATTTTAAATGCGGACGCCGCGTATATGGAAGACTGGTTCGCGCCGGGGGAGATAAAAACGCTGTATCTGAATTTCAGCGACCCCTGGCCCAAGGCAAAACAGGCCAAACGGCGCCTCACCCACCGCAATTTCCTGGGGCTGTATCTGAAGCTTCTGGGCGTGGGGGGCCGCCTGTTCTTTAAGACAGATAACCGGAAGCTGTTTGATTTTTCCGTGGAAGAATTTACAGAGTTCGGCATGGAGATACGGGCGCTTTCCCATGACCTGCACCACAGCGGATACCGTAATGAAGTGCAGACGGAGTACGAGAAGAAATTCAGCGCCCTGGGCACACCGATCAACTACTGCGAAGCGGTGTTCACGGAAAAGTCCGGCAGGGTCGAGACCCGTTCGCCGAAGAATATCCGCCCATCCGAAAGAGGGGAAGTTCCCGGTTAACAGTCAAATTTATATTTTGGAATCATTTATTCAGCTTTTTTCTGTGACAGTTTTTTTGCAATATAAGAGGATACAGATCACATTATGCGAGAACGATTCATGTTGTGGGAAAATCCCAAAGATGCCATTATCACGCTGATGATCCTGCTGATGGTCATCGGCTGCGTCAACGTGTTCAGCGCCAGCTTTGTCAGGGCGGAGGCCATGACGGGGAATCCCTATCATTTCCTGATCCGGTACCTGGGATATGCGGCGGCAGGCAGCCTGGTGTTTTGGGTGACCGCATTCCATTTGAATTATAAACGCCTGATGAGCCCCCGCTTCTACATGGTGGTGGCCGGCATTACAATTATTTTGCTGGTAACGACGCTGGGGATCGGTACCGTGGTAAACGGTTCCCGGCGCTGGATCTATATCGGCGGCTTTTCCCTGCAGGCTTCAGAACTGGCTAAAGTTTCGGTAATCCTGATGGCAGCTTCTTTTTTGGGAGACAGGCTGCAGCGGGGCCTGCGGGTCAGTTTGCTGGGGTATCCTTCCAACCAGGCCCTTATCATCACGCTTTTTTTTGCGCTGCTGATCTTCCTCCAGCCGGATATGGGAACGGCTACCATCGTGTTTGCGCTGATGCTGGGCATGTATGTGCTGGCAGGGATCTCTAAACAGCAGATTATGTCTTTGGGCCTGCTGGCCGTGCTGATTTGCGGGCTGGCCATGCTGGCGCCCTACCGCCGTGCCCGGATCGTTCTCTGGTTTGATCCCTGGAAGGATGCCCAGGGCGGCGGCTACCAGATGACCCAGTCCCTGATGGCTATCGGCAGCGGCGGGCTGACTGGTCTTCCCTGGGGGCAGGGGTCCAGCAAATTCTTTTATCTGCCGGAAGCCCATACGGATTTTGCCTTTGCCATTTTCTGCCAGGAATGGGGCTATATCGGGGCCCTGTTTTTAATTGCCTGTTTTGTGATCATGGCTTGGGCCATGGTTACCATTGCCATGAATACGAAAGACCGGAGAGGGTATATGCTGGTGGCTGGCGCTACCCTGTTCCTGATCGGGCAGGCTGCGGCCAATATGGCCATGGTCACCGGCCTGTTCCCTGTTATCGGCGTACCGCTGCTGTTTATCAGTTACGGCGGTACTTCGCTGATTGTCAATATGTTTACCCTGGGCCTGGTGATCGGGGTTTACCGTAATGAAAGTGCCCGGGAACTCATGGAAGAACGCGTCGCGGCCGGCCTTCCTCCTGTGGAAGACAGCAGGCTGAGGGTGGTTTCCTCGAACCGTTACAGGAGGCCATTCTGATGAAGAAAATAAAGTTTACGTTAAATGACAGCCGGAGCCGTCTGTTATTGTTGGGCGGGCTGATCTTGCTCCTGTTTATCGCCGTAGCGATCAAACTTCTGTGGATTCAGATCATCAGCGGCACGGAACTGGGGAAACGGGCTACCATACAGATTACGGACAAGATTAAACGGCACACTCCCCGGGGACGGATTGTGGATCGGAACGGGGAAGAACTGGCTGTCAGCATCATGGTCCATTCTCTCTACGTAAATCCCGATGAAATGAACAAGAGTGCCAAACCCGGAAAACAACAGACGGAATACAGGGATATTCCCCGGATTGCGGCCCAAAAGCTGGCGCCGGTCCTTCATATCAGCGAGGCGTCGCTGTACGAAGATTTTACATTGAAAGGCCAGTTCGTCTGGATTAAGCGCATGCTGGAACCCAAAGACTACGAGCAGGTCGTGAAGATTATCAAGGAGAACAACCTGCCGGGCCTGCATTTTATTTCCGAAAGCAAACGGTATTATACGAAAAAATCCATGGCCGCCCAGGTATTGGGGTTTGTGGGAACGGATGACAGCGGGCTTTCCGGTCTGGAGCTGGCTCTGGACAGCATCCTGAAAGGCGCGGAGACCCGGCAGACCAAGATGGTGGACGCTATGGGGCGAACCATTGCCGACCGTGACACGGACCTGGAAGAAAACCGGGAAAAGACCATGGTGGCCACGGTGTACCTGACCATCGATAACAAGATGCAGTTTGTCATCGAAGACGCGCTGGATGATGCCATGAAGCGGACCCATTCGGCAGGCGCTGCCGTACTGATTATGGATCCCCATACCGGGGCGATCCTGGCTATGGGCAGCCGGCCTACCTTTGATCCCAATCATTTCGGGGACTACCCGGCCGCCAACTGGCTGAACCGGGCCATTTCCATCATTTACGAACCGGGTTCGGTGTTTAAGCCGATTGTAGGGACTATGGGACTGTCGGAAGGCCTCGTCACCCCGGATACGCCAATCAACGATACCGGTTCCATCCGCATTGCCGACCGTGTTATCAGCAACTGGGACGACACGGGCATGGGGTGGTGCAAATTTGAAGATGTCATCAAGTTTTCCATTAACACCGGCATGGTACAGCTGGGCATGAAACTGGGCGCCAAAAAGGAAATCGAGTGGGCAAAGAAATACGGTTTCGGCACGGCTACCGGCATTGAGCTGCCCAGTGAGGAAGACGGGATCCTGTACGATCCCAAGAACATGTATGAACCGGACATCGCTACGCTGGCCATCGGGCAGGGCATTGCGGTCACACCGCTGCAGGAGCTGCGGGCTATCTGTGCCATCGCCAACGGCGGGGAACTGCTGAAACCCTATATTATCGACCGTATCGTAGCGCCTAACGGCGAGGTGATCCGCAAAGGAAAGAAGCGGGTGGTGCGGAACGTCATCACACCGGAAGTGGCGGCCCAGATGCGCACCATGATGGAAAAAGTAGTCAGCGAGGGCGGCGGTAAATCCGCGCGGATCAAGGGCTATCGAATCGCGGGAAAGACAGGTACCGCCCAGAAGATCGCCGAGCAGGGCGGTTACGCCGCAGGAAAATATATTGCGTCTTTCGTAGGCTTTGTACCGGCGGACAAGCCTCAGTATGCCATGCTGGTCATGCTGGATACACCCAGGGGCGCGTTTTACGGGTCCCAGGTATCGGCGCCTATTTTCCGCGACACTCTGCAGCAGATCCTGGTGGCCAAGGGCATACAGCCCAGCAGCAGCGAAGGACTGCCCAGCTTTGAAGCTCATGTGAAGCCGGGGCAGAAAGAAAAACCGCCGAAACCGCTGCCTGCCTTAAAACAGAAAGGTGATAAGTGGATCGTACCGGACTTTGCCGGTTTCGATGCCAGGGCCATTACCGGCGAGCTGCAGAAAGGCAATCTGGTGCTGGAACCCTACGGATCGGGAAAAGCCTATAAACAGAGGCCTGCGGCCGGCGCGGAAGTGGAATCCGGAACAAAAATAGAAATATGGTTTCAGTAAATGAGATTTTAGAGTATAATAGAAGAGCCAGATTATTTATTTTTATTAAAATAATAATTATAAACTGTGATAAGGAGATTCAGGAGAAAAGGAGGATGCAGCCATGTTGTCTGATATTGAGATTGCCCAGCAGGTGGAGATGCTGCCTGTTACTGAAATTGCGAAAAAATTGGGGATCGATCAGGAGGATCTGGAATTATACGGCAAATATAAAGCCAAACTTTCTTACGATCTGATTCGCAAGGTGGAAGACCGGAAACCGGGAAAACTGGTATTGGTTACTGCCATTACACCTACACCGGCCGGGGAAGGAAAATCTACCACGACTGTAGGTCTGGCCCAGGGCCTGCAGAAGATAGGGAAAAAAGTTATCGTAGCATTGCGTGAGCCTTCCCTGGGACCCTGCTTTGGCATTAAAGGCGGCGCGGCAGGCGGCGGTTATTCCCAGGTTGTGCCCATGGAAGATATCAACCTGCATTTCACAGGCGACTTCCATGCCATTACTTCCGCCCATATGCTGCTGTCCGCTATGCTGGATAATTCCATGCAGCAGGGGAACCCGCTGAACATTGACCCCCGCCGGGTCATCTGGAAGCGTGTGGTGGATATGAATGACCGTGCCCTGCGGAATATCGTCATCGGCCTGGGCGGCAAGGCCCACGGCGTGCCCCGGGAGGACGGTTTTGACATTACCGTGGCCAGCGAAGTCATGGCTATCCTGTGCCTGGCTTCCAACCTGCATGACTTAAAAGAAAGACTGAAACGGATCGTCGTTGCCTATAGCTATGACGGCAAGCCCGTTACGGCAGAAGACCTGCATGCGGCCGGCGCTATGGCGGCGCTGCTGAAGGATGCGGTAAAACCGAACCTGGTGCAAACCCTGGAACATGTGCCGGCCATCATCCACGGCGGCCCCTTTGCCAACATCGCCCACGGCTGCAACAGTGTCATGGCCACCCGTACGGCCCTGCGCCTGGCAGACTTTACCATTACGGAAGCCGGATTCGGCGCTGACCTGGGTGCAGAAAAGTTCTTTGATATCAAATGCCGTCAGGCGGGCCTTGCGCCGGACGCCTGCGTGCTGGTTGCTACGGTACGCGCCCTGAAGATGCATGGCGGCGTGGCCAAAGCAGATCTGAAAGAGCCCAATGTGGAAGCGGTGAAAAAAGGCCTGCCGAACCTGGGCAAGCATATTGAAAATATCTTTAAGTTCGGTGTACCCGTGGTGGTTGCCATCAACATCTTCGCCCAGGACACCAAGGAAGAATTGCAGGCCGTATATGATTACTGCGCCGGCATGGGTGTCAACGTAGCCCTCAGCGACGTGTTTGCCAAAGGCGGCGACGGCGGCGTGGAACTGGCCAAAGAAGTGGTTGCCCTGGCAGAGAGCGGCATGGCCCGCTTCAAACCCATTTACCCGCTGGAAATGTCCCTGCGTGAAAAAGTTGCCACGGTTGTGAAAGAGGTATATGGCGGCGACAGGGTGGAATTCCAGACTAAAGCGGCCCAGGCCCTGGACCAGTATGAAAAAGAAGGCTATGGAAACCTGCCGGTGTGCATGGCCAAAACACAGTACTCCCTGTCGGACGATCCGGCCCTGTTGGGCGCGCCTTCCGGCTTCACTGTCAATGTGAAGAACGCCAAGATCAGCGCAGGCGCGGGCTTTATCGTAATTTACACCGGCGATATCATGACCATGCCGGGCCTGCCCAAAAAACCGGCCGCGGAGAATATCGACGTAACGGATGAAGGCAAGATCAGCGGGTTGTTCTGATACATGTTGTTTGTTAACATTACGGGCATATACACAATGGATTAAATTTGAGGCCGGCAGAAACCCCTGTCGGTCTCTTGCTATGGAAGGGAAAAAAGTATGGATACATTGGTAATGAGCGGCCGCCCTGTAGCGGACGCGTATAAGGAAAAAATCAAAGAAAAAGTGGAAGCCGCGCAAAAAGCCGGTAAAAAAGTTACGCTGGCCGTTTTAACGGTCGGTCAGGATCCCGCCTCTTTCGTCTATCGCAAACGGCTGCTGAAAATGACGGAATCCCTGGGCATTGAAAGCCGTTGTGTGGAATTGCCGGAAGCCGCATCTACGGCGGAAGTCATTGCAGCCGTCGGGGAGCTGAACGAAGATACGGATGTAACCGGCATCCTGCCCATGATGCCCATGCCGAAACAGGTTGACGGCGAAGCGGTAGGGACCGCCTTGGCCCAGGAAAAGGATATGGACTGCCTGAATCCGGTAAACGGCGGCGCCCTGCTGATGGGCCAGGGTCGCTGGGCCGCCTGTACGCCCCGGGCCTGTATGGCAATCTTGAAATTTTACAATATCCCGTTAGACGGAAAACATGCCGTGGTACTGGGACGCAGCAACGTGGTAGGCAAGCCGGTGGCATTGCTTCTGCTGCAGGAAAACTGCACGGTTACTGTCTGCCATTCCCATACAAATAATCTGCCGGATATTCTGCGGCAGGCGGATATCATTGTAGCGGCCGTCGGTAAGGCGGGCTTTGTTACCCCGGATATGGTGAAACCCGGCGCCGTAATCGTGGACGTGGGGATCAATGTGACGGAAAATGGGATCGTGGGTGATGTAGCACGGTCAGCAACAGAAAAAGCTTCTGCCTTTACCCCGGTTCCCGGCGGCGTAGGCGTGGTCAGCAACGTGATGATGATGGATGCAGTGGTCCGGGATTTATAAGGTAAGTTGCTATGCGAAAGTTTTACTGGTTCGCTGCTCTTGCATTTACCGCGTTAATTTTTTATAACTCCAGTTTGCCCGCGCCTGACAGTAATGAGATGAGTTATTTTTTTGTGAAGCTTGTTGCAGGGATCAATTCCTTTTTGGATAAGCCGATGCCGCTGCCGGCAATGAACCATATCATTCGCAAAACGGCGCATTTTACGGAATACTTTATCCAGGCGCTTTTAATATGCAACGCCTTTCAGGAAGGTACAATCGAACGCAAGGAGTCACACGGTTACATTCTGCTTCTGTCTCTGATGACAGCGATGTTTGATGAATATATTCAGCTTTTCTCGCCGGGGCGCAGCGGCCAGGTGACGGATATCATGTTGGACTTCTCCGGTGGCGTTACCGGCTGGCTGGGCTTCCAGCTGTGGAAGTGGATGAAATAGAGAAAAACGCTGTGAACGGATGTGCTTTTACAGTGCCTGTCAGATAATGGCAGGCCGTTTTTATGTACGCTTTTTGTTTTCAATATAAATTTTGCCATGCATTTGTCATGATTTCATATTACAATTGCTACATAATACAGGAATCCCAGAATAAAACAGGGAGGTTTTTCACCATGAAAAAATGGAAACTGCTGGCTGCCTGGCTTATAACATTGTCTGTTCTTACGACAGGAATGACCGTTCCGTCACCTGTCACCGCTGCTGAGATCCGAAAAGCAAATTCTCCCATGCCAGCCTATAAAGAGGGCGCCGTCGTACCGGCAAAAGAAGCTCCCGCTGTACGCAGGGCCGCTAAGGAAAAAGCCCTGTCCGATTATTATATTACCAGCGGAAAAACGCTGGATAAGGCGGTAGCAAGACTGCTGTACATCAATCCGGAAAAAACGGGGCTGAATCCCTACGTGGATTATAATTACCGTATGGATAAAACCCTGACGGGAGATTACTTCTATCATGTCAAGGCCTTCCTGCCCGGTACATCAGATGCTGCCGGCGATTACCTGATTGCGAAGGATGACAGCTGCGTCTTCCAGCGCTTCCCCAGGGAAAACCGGACGGAACTGCAGGACGGCACGACAGAAAAGCTGCTGGAAAAGGTGGAGATTTACTCCGCCTACAAAAAAATACCTCAGGATGGTGTCGGTAAAGTACTTATCCGGGTTCCGGGGAACGTGCCGCATAAGCTGACACTGACCAGCCTGAATGATAACACCCTTACCATCAAAACAGACGAGCACGGCCAGCAGTGGGTTTACGGCGTAACCAGAGGCAAAGCCGATGTGCTGGCCGAAGTGGAAATCGGCGGTTTTACCAAGAGCAAACAGCTTACCTTTACCGTTATGGACGAAAAAGATCAGGCACGGGAAGAAAACCGGACTTCCGGTGGTTTCCCAATAGGCATAGGAATCGGTATCGGCATCGGCCATCATCACGGCCATGGAGGCGGCGTAGTGATCGGAATATAAGTTTCGTAATTATTAAAAACGCAACGGCGGGAAAACCTGAGCAAAGCATCGTGAGCGGTTTTTCAAAGGCTTTCCCGCCACTGCGTTTAAAAATACGAAAAGTCCCCCGCAATAATGCAGGGGACTTTTCGTTTGTAGGGGATACTGTTTATTAGGAGAGATTATCCATCAGTGTTGATTTACATCGGAGGGGGAACTTTGGGACCCTGGCCGTCATGGAGACGGTGACCTCCCCTGGGGCCGGGCGCTCCCTGGCCGGGGCCGGGGCCGAAACGGCGGTGTTCCTTTTTCCACTGTTCTTTTTCTTCCGGGGTCATCTGTTTCCACTTCTTCCAGAAAGCTTCCATGCGTTCCTGCTGGCGTTTATCCCGTTCCAGGAAACGTTCCTTTTCTTCCTTGGTCATGTTTTTGGTGCGTTCTTTCACCATTTTGTCGTGTTTCTGTTTGAAATATTCGTGGCGCTCATCATCTGTCATTTTGGCGATTTTTTCACGTTCTGCCTTTTTAGCTGCCTGGCGCTTTTCAAAGGCTTTCTTCTCCGCGTCGGTCATGTTTTTCATACGTTCTTCGTTAACGCGGTGGATGAACTTCTCGGTTGCTTCGTGCCGCTCCCTGTCAGACATGTTCTGCCAGTTTGCAAAGAACTCTTCCCGTTCTTTAGCCAGCTGCTGGCGCTGTTCCGTAGTCAGTTTGCCGGGTCTGTTCATTTTTGCGTGATGTCCGCGGAACTCACCGTCATGACGGGGACCGGGTCCGCCGGGGTGTCCGCGGAACTCGCCGTCATGATGGGGACCGGGTCCGCCATGGGGCCCACGGCAATCGCCATGACGCGGGCCAGGCCTGTGGTGTCCGTCCTTTTTGAAACCGTAAGGCGGACGGCCTTTTTCCATATCCGGCGCGTTCTGTTCGATTCTGTTGTTATACTCCAGCCCTTTCTGCTGGGTTGCGGCGTCTTCCGCTTCGGTGGCCGCAAATGCGGAACCTGCCAGTAAGGTTGCTAATACGCCTGCGACAAATAAGCTCTTTTTCCAGTTTTTCATAGTTTTTACTCCTTCTCTTTTCTAATTTTAATTTGCGTATTCCCTTATTCCTTTTTGCAGATCAGCTTTTTTATCAGGGGTGACTAAGATATAACCGAGATATGTTTTACCGGAAGGTTGTGTCTGTTTTAACGTCTTGCTTCCGGTTCGCTTTTATCATAACGCCCATTTATGACAAATCAATGTTTTTTCCTTAACAAAAATATGTTTTCTTATTTGTAAGGAGCTGTTTTTTGGTGTATAATTATTTTGTATAAGTGTTTTTATACGGGGGGTTGGTGAAAAAGATGAACAAGGTGCTGATAGCGGATGACAACGCGCAGATCACAAGGGTATTGAAAGACTACGCCGGCAAGGAAGGCTGGGGCAGTTATATAGCATATAACGGAGAAGAGGCAATTCGTCTTTTCCGGGAATTTCATAAAGAGATTTCCATTGTATTCCTGGATGTGATGATGCCGAAGAAGGATGGGTTCACCGTGTGCAAGGCCATCCGCGCCATGTCCCAGGTGCCGGTGATCATGATCACGGCCCGGAGTGAAGACGCAGATA
>JAFZIG010000023.1 GCA_017554485.1 Acidaminococcaceae bacterium
CGGCATGGCCGACGCGGGGCGTATCCTGCATCACCTGAAACACAACCTGTGGCGGCCGGAGTGCACCGTGGTCTTTGCCGGGTATCAGGCGGAAGGCACCATGGGACGGAACCTGATCGAAGGAGCCAAAAAGGTTAAGATTATGGGCGAGACAATCCATGTGGCTGCGCAAATCGTCAATATGAGCGGTTTCTCTGCCCATGCTGACAAAGACCAGTTACTGGAATGGTACAAGAAGATGCCACAGAAACCCAGAATCTTCTTTGTGACCCACGGGGAGTTTGATTCTGCCAGCGCCCTGGCCAAAGACTTGCAGATGCAGCTGGGTACGGCGATTTATATTCCCAAATACGGTGACAGTGTTGCCATTCAAGGGGCCGATTACACCATCGAAGCGGCGCCGGAAGTGGAAGCTACGCCGGAAGTCGCGGAGCTGCAGGATTCCCTGGAAGCCATGGAGCGGAACTACATGCAGTATAAAAACAAGATGGAACAGATCGCCCTGCGGGACAGCGGCAAAGCGGACCAGATGCGCAAGAAGCTGGAAAAGGTGCGCCGCTATATGGACGATATGCTGGGGAATTTGTGATAGTTTTGTTTCATAGAGAGTCCGCAACAGAAAAACAAATATCTTGATTTTTAACCAAATTGTAAACAAAATGTGAAAAAAATATTGACATTTGAAAACTGCCTTGCTATACTGATTTTAATTTCAAACCTAAGTAATGAACAGGAATAGTTTTAAATGCGGACTGCAGAGAGCCGGCGGCTGGTGTAAGCCGGAGGAAGCTTTAAAACTTCTCACCTGCGAACTCTTTGCCTGAAAGTTGCCGGACCGGCAATGCGTAGGGTAAAGCGCTGTGGCGGCGTTACAGGCCTGGAGTATAATGTAGGGTGGTACCGCGTTAACAACGCCCCTGCCGGAATGATCCGACAGGGGTTTTAAATTTTAATTTCAAACGAGGAGTGGAGGAAAAATTATGAAATCTGTGAAATGGTTTAAAGCAGCAGCGGTAGCGGCAATGGCGATGGCAGCAATTTGCATGGCAGGTTGCGGCGGCGGTGACAAAAAACCGGCGGCCCCGGCGGCTCCGGCTGCAGGCAAAAAGGTTGAGTATAAGTTAGCGTATGCGCTGCCAGCCAATCATCCGCTGGCTAAAGGCGTAGAAAGCTTCATTGCAAAAGTAAAAGATAAGACCAAAGGTGAAGTTGTCATCACTTCCTTCCCTGCAGGCCAGCTGTATAACGATAAGACCATGAACGACGCCATCATGACCGGCGGCGTGGACATGGGCCTGAACACCGTAGGCCGCTGGGCTACCATCATCCCTGCCATGGAAGTGTTTGACGTTCCCTTTGTATTCCCGGGCTATGAAAAGGTTGATACCGCTATCGACGGCGGCATGGGCAAGATCCTGGAAGAAGAACTGGCCAAAAAACATGTTAAGGTTGTGTACTGGGCCGACTACGGTTTTGTACAGTATGCCAACAACAAGAGACCCATTAAGAAACCGGAAGACTTCAAAGGCCTGAAGATCCGCGGCTACAGCGAACTGGCTTCCGAAACCATTAAAGCCCTGGGCGCTTCCCCGGTAACCATGGGCGCCGGCGAAGTTTACATGGCCCTGCAGCGCGGCACCATCGACGGACAGTCCTCCGGCACTTCCGCCATGCGCGACCGCAAGATGTATGAAGTTACCAAATACCTGACCATCACCAACCATGCGTCCCCGGAATTCATCGTAGCCATGAACGACAAGTCCTTTGCCAAGATGAGCGAACCCCAGCAGAAAGCTTTCATGGAAGCTGCCAAAGAAGTCCGCGATACCCTGCGCAAGAACGCCAAGGCAGAAGACCTGAAGGGCCTGGAAGACCTGAAAGCCAAAGGCATGGAAGTCTATGTAGTGCCTGAAAACGAGATCAAAAACTGGCAGGCCGCTACTAAACCGGTTTGGGATATCTTCACCAAGCATGCCGGCGAACAGGGCAAAAAGATTCTGGATCTGTGCACGAAATAA
>JAFZIG010000002.1 GCA_017554485.1 Acidaminococcaceae bacterium
ATGGGGCTCATTACCAGCGCCTGGATATGCCGTCTGTCTTCAATACCCTGAATAATGGGAATACCAAAAGCAGCCGTCTTGCCCGTACCGGTCTGTGCCTGTCCGATAATATCTTTCCCTTCCAACAGTAACGGGATTGCCTGCTGCTGGATTGGGGACGGTTCTTCAAATCCCATCTCCTTTAGTGCAGCGACAATACGTTTTTCCAGTATCAGTTCCCCAAAATTATCTGTCTGCATCATGGTCATGAATCGTTTCCTCCGCATTAGTATGTGAACTTTCTTTCAGCCGGTCCAATGCAAAACCCATGGCCGCCATGGCAGCTCTGTGCTTGATTTGAGTACGCGTACCGCCAAAATTGAATTTCCGGCACGCCTCCCCGTTTGCATCTGCAACAGCTATATAAACCAGTCCCACCGGTTTTTTACGGGTACCGCCGCCAGGACCGGCGAGTCCTGTAATACTGATTGCTATGTCAGAACCAATGACTTCCCTTGCTCCTCTTGCCATCTCAATAGCAGTTTCCTCACTTACGGCTCCTTTTTTTGACAGAGTTGTTTTGCTTACATGAATTACCTGATTCTTTATAACATCCGTATAAGAAATTACAGATCCCTTAAGATATTCCGAACTTCCCGGCACATCGGTCATCATGCTGGAAACCAGACCGCCGGTGCAGGATTCCGCAAACGCTATCGTCTGCTGCCGGGATAAAAGTTCTTTGCCCAGCACCTCCGGCAGCGTCTCGTCATCGTAACCGTATACATACGTCCCGACAACTTTTTCTACCTTTTCCTGCATGTTTGCAATCAGCGCATCTGCTCCTTCCTCAGTAGAAGCTTTGGCAGTCAGCCGGATCAGAATTTCTCCCCGCCTGGCATAGAGGGCAATGGTCGGATTCGACTGATGGAAAATAATCTCATCCAGAATATCGGCCAGATTTGATTCGCCGATACCCCGGAGCTTCAGTGTGTGGGATTTGATGATCCCCAGGTGGGGAAAACGTTGTTCAAAATAGGGAAACAGTTCCTTTTCGCAAACATTTTTCAGCTCAAAAGGAGGTCCCGGCAGCATGATGAATGTTTTGCCGCCATGTTCCAGTATAAGGCCCGGAGCTGTTCCCGCCTCGTTGTGCAAAACGATGGCGCCACTGGGAACCAGGGCCTGCTTTTCGTTATTCTCTGCGATACATATGTTACGTTTGGACAACAAATCATGAATATGGTTCCACACTTCCAGGTTCATATACATATCAACGCCGCAATGCTCCGCAATCATTTCTTTGGTGATATCACCACGGGTCGGACCCAGTCCTCCGCTGGTAATGATGATGTCAGCGCGCTTTGCAGCAATGTCCAATATCTCTTTCATACGTTTGGGATTATCCCCAACCGTCGTCTGGTACAATACATCAAAGCCTCGCAGATTCAATTGCTGCGCCAGCCAGGTAAAGTTCGTATTTAAAATTTCTCCCAGAAGAAGTTCCGTACCAGTTGTAATAACCTCTACTTTCATCTGACTCCCTCCCCTGTTTTGCCACTGTTTCCGGGAATATACATTATATACGGGTCGCCACTGCTTCATAGGCAAAGCCTTGCTCTATACGCACGCGTATAAAGTCTCCCGGTTCAAGTCCGGGAGCGTTTTCAACAAAAATGCAACCGTCAATCTCCGGAGCTTCCCGGTAACTGCGGGCTGCTGCCAGGTTACTTTTCTCTTCTTCATACATTTCAACAACTACTTCCAGCTCCCTGTTTTCCATCTCACGGTGGATTTCTTCAGAAATACCCGCCTGGATGGCCATCAGTTCATCATAGCGATCCTGTTTAATTTCTTCCGGAACCTGGTCCGGCATGGAGGCAGCAGCAGTGTTTTCTTCTTGTGAATACTGAAATACCCCTGCGTTCTCAAACCTCTGCTCTGTTACAAAATCCTTTAAAATAGCAAAATCCTCATCGGTTTCACCGGGGAATCCGACAATAAAAGTAGTGCGTATCACAATATCGGGAATCCGTTCCCGCAGTGTTTTAAGAAGTAATTTTGTTTCGCTCAGTCTATCGCGGCGGCGCATGGCGTGGAGCAACCGGTCGCTGGCATGCTGCAGGGGCAGGTCCACGTAATGGCAGACCTTCGGCAGTGTGGCATACGCTTCAATCAGTTCGTTGGTAAATGTGTTGGGATACGAATATAATACACGGATCCATTGTAAACCGGGGAGGTCATTCAAATCACGCAGCAATTCCGCTAAACGCAGCTTCCCATACAAATCCTGCCCATAGCGTGTCGTATCCTGCGCGATGACTACCAATTCCTTCACGCCCCGGTCTACTAAATCCTTTGCTTCTGCCATAACCTGCTCGTACGGTTTGCTGGTATAGCGCCCACGGATCAGCGGAATGGCACAGAAAGAACAGAAGTTATCACAGCCTTCCGCGATTTTCAGATATGCCATATAGGGCGGCGTAGTCAGTTTGCGAGGATCTGCTGATACGGCAGTTTCTTTTGGCAAATCTTCTTTAAATTCCAAAGTCTCATGGTCTAATTCCCCTTTTTCCAAAGGCAGAAGGTCTTTTTCCTTTAAATGCAGTACACGCTGCCCCTGCATTACCCGTTCAATAACCTGATCAATGTCTTTATACACATCTGTGCCGACAATGGCGTCAACCTCCGGCATGTCCTGAAACAATTCCTGTGCATACCGCTGAGCCAGACAGCCGGTAACAATGAGATGTCTGCAACAACCTTCTGTTTTATAGGCGGCCATGGAAAGAATGGTGTCTATGGATTCCTGTTTGGCAGATTCAATAAACCCGCAAGTATTTACGATAATGATTTCTGCAGCTTCAGGATCGTTCGTTATTTCAATATTATATTTCTCAATAATTCCCAGCATGACCTCGGAATCAACCAGATTCTTGGGACAGCCTAAACTGATCAGACCCAGTTTCACTTTACGTCCTCCCCCGCATCCGTCAGACGAATCTCCCGGAGCCAGTCCCCCGTTAATTTTTCCAAAGCCTGATTATTTTTATAAAATGTATTAGTCCACAATGTGTCCATGTTTACAGCCTGTCCTTTTTCCCCTTTTGGAAGTACCGGCAGATATCCGCTTCGGGTTGTCATAAGTACCGTTCTTGCTTCCGAAGACTTCAAGAGCCAATTCACAAACGCAACAACTTCTTTTTGCATTTTGCTATTCTGCAGTAAACCGATACCGTACAAGTTTACAGGGGTTCCCTCATCAGGAATTAAAATATAAGCCGGGAAATCATTCTGCAGATATCTGAATACATGACTCCGCCGGGTAACCGCAATATCTGCGTCACCGGTAGCAGCCATACGTACCGGGGTAATGGGGAATTTCGCGTATTGCTTGATCATAGGCCGGATTTGTTTAAAAAAAGTCAGAAATTCATTTTGGCCCATACGGGATGACATGGCAGCTAAAAACATGATTGTGGATTCATTATCACTGAGATTTTCCATGACAATCTTCGCATCTGTCTGTTTAGGCAAATCAGACCAATGTAAAAGGCGTTGCTGCCCTACCTTTCTGGAATAAGCCTGATTAACCAGTAGAACCGCCGGATCGTAAAAGAGTGTAATCCACTTTTCTTCTGTCCCTTTCAGTTCTTCAGGCAACAGGTCGGCAAATTCTGCCTTAATTATCTGTAATGAACCGCCAGCCGTTTTTTGCTGCAACAATGTCGCTTCACTGA
Source organism: Acidaminococcaceae bacterium (assembly GCA_017554485.1). Classification (GTDB taxonomy): domain Bacteria; phylum Bacillota; class Negativicutes; order Acidaminococcales; family Acidaminococcaceae; genus Succiniclasticum. Next base: position 3,720 of record JAFZIG010000002.1, read on the forward strand.
TGATACAATCTGCCTGGTGCCATTCACTATCTTTATTTAAAACCACAAACGCTATTTTATTATCTTTAGGCAGACTGTCTGTATACTTTTCACACAGCGCCTCAACAAAACCTTTGTCAAGAGTCGTGTAAACTTGTACTGTCTTCTTAGAACCTGTAGTTTGATTAGAACCACAGCCTGCCGCGACAAGAAAAAGCAGACAGATACATATCAAAAACAAATATTTTATCGTACTCATTATTTCTAAAATCCTATAATGTCATTATCTTTTTTCAGAAAGGACTCACCAATAAAATACTCTCTTATTTCCTGCCCTGCCTTGTTTTAACAGGTGTATGGTAAAAATCCCCTCTGATCAGGCATCGTGGACCATCGCCAATCAGATCTGTACGACCCTCCTCTTTCAGCGCTTCCATGACCAACGCCCTGTTCCGCGGGTTACGGTATTGCATGAGGGCACGCTGCATAGCCTTGTGATGAGGATTATGCACAGTATAAACTCTCTTCCCGGTAAAAGGGTTGATGCCGGAGTAATACATGGCGGTAGAAGCGCTGCCCGGAGTCGGGATAAAATCCTGCACCTGTTCCGGATAGCGCCCCGTATCCCGTAAAAACTCTGCCAGTTCAATAGCATTAGCCAGGGTACAGCCGGGATGGCTGGAAATAAAATACGGCACCAAATACTGTTCTTTGCCAATCTCTTTGTTCTTTTGCATAAAAGCTTTCACAAACTTCAGATACACTTCCTTGCCCGGCTTCCCCATATACTTCAGCGTGACTTCCGCAACATGTTCCGGCGCAATTTTTAACTGGCCGCTTACGTGATACCGGCATAATTCGTCTAAAAACTGCTGCTTGTTTTCCGCCAGAAGGTAATCGTAACGGATACCGGAACGTATAAATACCTTCTTAACGCCCGGCAACGCACGCAGTTCCCGTAACAATTTAATGTAATCGCTGTGATCCGCATCAAGATTGGGACACGGTTTTGGGAACAGGCACTGGCGATCCTTACAGGCACCATATTTTAACTGCTTTTGACAAGCGGGGTGTCGGAAATTAGCCGTAGGCCCGCCTACATCATTGATATAACCTTTAAAATCCGGCATCCGTATCATCTCTTTTGCCTCTTTTAAAATGGAAGCATGGCTGCGGGCCTGTATGATACGTCCCTGATGGGCATGGATGGCACAGAAAGAACAACTGCCGAAGCAGCCCCGGCAGCTTACGATGCTGAATTTGACTTCTTCCAGCGCCGCTATACCGCCAGCTTTATCATACATGGGATGCCATTGTCTCGTATAGGGCAAATCGTAAATCGCGTCCATCTCTGCTTCTGTCAGCGGCATGGCCGACGGATTCTGCACCACGTATAAATTCCGGCTGTTTTTCTGCACAAGTGTTTTCCCGTAAAACGGATCCACGTTTTCGTGCTGCATACGATGGGCTTCTGCCAACAGTCTTTTATTATTACGGATTGCATCATAACCGGGGAGTTCTACAAACTCTTCCATACCCACCAAAGATTCAGCCGCATAAGCAGTTCCGCGGATATAATGCAGATCCTCCCCTGATGCCCCGCCAGCCAGATAATCCGCCAGTTCCCGTATTTGGGTCTCGCCCATACCGCAAACCAAAAGATCTGCGCCACTTTCCGTCAGAATAGAGGGCAGAAGCTTATCTTCCCAGTAATCATAATGGGCAAAGCGTCGCAGGCTTGCTTCAATACCGCCAATGATGACGGGCACATCAGGCCATAACTTCTTTGCAATTTTTGTATAAACCAGCGTTGCGTGATCAGGACGTTTTCCCATTTCCTTTCCGGGAGTATATTTATCTTCTTTGCGGGGTTTTCTGGCAGCTGTATAATGGCACAGCATGGAATCCAGGTTCCCTCCGCAAACCAGCACTCCAAGACGGGGTCTGCCCATACTAAGGAAAGAATTGGTATTGCGCCAGTCCGGCTGAGGCAGAATGGCAACTTTATATCCTGCCGCTTCCAGTACACGGCAAATGACTGCCGGTGCAAAGGATGGATGATCTACGTACGCATCCCCGCTGATAAAAAGAAAATCAAGCTGTTCCCAGCCCCGTTCATCCATATCCTTTTTGCACACGGGTAAAAAAATATGATTCATTGTACTCCCTTAGGCGTATATATTCTTGTAACCGCTTCGTATGTTTCTTCAAAAGGTAAAACCTTTCCATTATATTCAATCTGTAAATCTTTCAGGTTGCCAATACGCATAATTATATTTGAATTACTGGAAAAGCTTTTGCTTTCCCCTTTCAGCAGATTCCCCTGAAACAATTCAGTCCCTTTTTGGTCAGTTACGCGCAGCCAGCATTTCCCGGTAGAAGTAATTTTCAAGTTTGTTTCTCCTGATTCCGACAGTACATCTTTTCCGGATAAAACCTGTGCCGGTTTTACTACCTTCTTTTCATCAGACTGAGCTGCTTTTACATTCGTTTCTCCAGCTTTCACTTCTGAAACTTTTTTGGTTTCCGCAGGAATAGAAATATTATTCTCCGGTACTGAATTATTATTTCCATTTGCGGAAGGATTTGTACTCTGTTCTTTAGTTGTGCTGCCATTTTCAAATCGGAATGAAAGAAAAGAACTAAATTCCCTTCCCGTCTGGCTCAGATAAAAATATAATCCTCCTGCAGCTGCAAGTACTACGACGAGAATAGCGACAACAAAAAACAGCAATCTATGGTTATCGCCGTTACCGGAACCGATATCCCTGTTGGATTTAAACGTAGGACGAACCTTAACATGCCGGGATTCCCGAATAGTGTTATTATTTTTTACCTGGCTTACTCCTGCTCTGGCCGACTTATACTCTTCTACCATCTGTACCCCGTCCAAGCCGAGATAATTACCGTAGGTACGTATAACCCCTTTAACAAAAACATCCCCGTGAAGCGATGCAAAATCATTTTGTTCAATCGCCTCCAAATAAGCTTTACGAATATTGGTTTCCTGTGCTGCCGTATCCAGAGTCAGATTTTTTAGGATCCGCGCATCCCGCAGTGTTTTTCCAATATCCATAACGGCATCAGCATTCATCATACAACAACTCCAACCATCAAAACCAATCAAATACAAAAGTTAAATAAAACCGCTATAAAACTGAAAGCGTACTATTCCCATGCGTTACTGACTATCCGAAAAATTATCCTTCTGAAGAAATTTATATTCAACTTCTTCCCTGGGCATCAATAATTCCCTTGGCTTGCTGCCAATGGCAGGACCCACGATTCCCAGTTCTTCCATTGTCTCAACCAAACGCGCCGCCCGGTTATAACCGATGCGGAAACGGCGCTGCAGCATGGAAGCGGAAGCCTGCCCAAGATCCAGCACCAGCCGGATGGCATCGTCCAACAGTTCGTCCTGTCCACTTTCTTCCGCTACGTCCCCGCCACCTGCGGCAGCATTCTTTGTATCTTTCTGGCTGTCGCTGGGCAGTGCCACATTTGTAACCTCATCACTGTATTCAACGGGAATTGCCTGCTGTTTGATAAAATCGGTCACCCGGTTCAGCTCCTCGTCGCTGACAAAAGCACCCTGCACCCGGGAAGGCTTATTTTCACCGATGGGATAAAACAGCATGTCGCCTTTGCCCAGTAACTTTTCCGCACCGCCCATGTCCAGTATCGTACGGGAGTCTGTCAGCGAGGAAACAGCAAAAGCAATACGAGATGGGATGTTCGCCTTCACGATGCCGGTAATAACATCCACGGAAGGACGCTGGGTCGCCAGCACCATGTGGATGCCGCAGGCGCGCGCCTTCTGTGCCAGACGCAAAATTGCGTCTTCCACATCAGCCTTGGCCACCATCATCAGATCGCTCATCTCGTCAATTACAACGACGATATAAGGCATCTTTTCTTCCGCCTGGGCATTATACGCCTTGATATCCCTTACCCGTGTATCCGCAAAGGATTTATAACGGCGTTCCATTTCCCCTACCGCCCAGTGCAGTGCGGAAGCTGCTTTCTTGGCATCTGTAACCACCGGCACCAGCAAATGGGGAATACCGTTATAATTTGTCAGTTCCACTACCTTGGGATCTACAAGGATCAGTTTGACTTCGTCCGGACGGGCCCTGTACATAATGCCGGCCAGCAGCGTATTAACACAGACTGACTTACCGCTGCCGGTAGTACCCGCTATCAACAGATGGGGCATCTTGGCAAGGTCTATGGTGATTACCTTGCCTTCAATATCCTTGCCCAGCCCGACACATAACTTGGACGGACTCTTGCGGACATCTTCACAGTCTACGATTTCCCGGAAGCTGACCATATCGTTTGTTAAATTCGGCGCTTCAATCCCGATAGCTGCCTTGCCGGGTATCGGTGCTTCCACACGGACGCCGGGCGCCGCCAGCCGTAGCGCGATATCATCCGCCAGATTTACAACAGAGCTTACCTTAACGCCAGCTGCCGGTTCCAGTTCGTACCGGGTTACAGAAGGACCCCGTGTTACGCCCACCACTTTGGCATTGACGCGGAAATCTGCCAGGGTTTTTTCCAGTTTCCGACACTGTTCCCTCACATCCGCGTCAAACTGCCGCCGGTTTGTCTTTTTAACTGGATTCAACAGTTCCAGCGGCGGAAAGATATACTCTTCTTTTTTTTGTACAGCTTTGCTTTCTGTATTGGATTTAGTATAAATCGCATTCTTAGGGGATTTATTACCATCAGCAGAACAAGCTTTATCTCCACTTTCCTCGTTCACAGGAACTTCATTAAATGCTTTTTTACCGGTAATGCTGCCTGTCTTATTTTCATTTTCCAAAACCGAAACAGCAGCTTTTTCAGTACCATCTGTCACCTGTGTCACCCCGTTGGGCGTCAAAATGAACCTCGGCTTACCGGGAACTGCTTTTTCCGGTACCAATGCCACATTATTGTCATCCGTATCTGCAGACATTTCCCCGGATTCACCATAGGCAGAAACAGGATTTTCATAAATATCCTGTTCCGGAAGCATTGCACCCTTTTCCCAGGGAGCAGGCTCCGGATTATCCGTATGTCCTCTTATAATACCGGAGGCGGGACGCAAAACTCTCGTCTCCTGCTGTTCAGGATAAATCTGTATCAGAGCCGGTCGTTCCTTTTCTTTCTTGTCATGATTTGCCATGCGTTCTGCCGGAACATAATTCCCTGAACCTGGATCTTCCGGCCATGGATAGTCCGGTATCGTTTTCTCGACATTCTTATCCTTATCCAGTGCCTTCTGCCCGAAATTTAAAATCTTTTTAAAGGTGGAAGGCTGACGTATATCCTCATTATAATCAGAAAACTCATCCCGATTATAAACATCAAGGGGGTTGGATTTCAAGCTATCGGGATCAGATTTTTCAAAAACCGACGGAGCCTGCTGCCGGAAATTCCGTATATCCAAATCTTCCGGTCCTGTGCCGGCATTCCGCCGTTCCTGCCGCGAGGCACGGATATCCTCTATCTTATCCCCTGCCTTCGCCGTCAAGGCCGCCAAAGACAGTTTCCCGGTCAATACAAGGCCCGCCAACATACCGGCCACCAGCAAAATGACAGAACCGATTTCCCCTGCCACCGCATGCAGCGCCCAGGTCAGAAGACCGCCTACCAGACCGCCTCCCTGCGGCAGGAAAGAAGGTTCAATTTCATACCCGGAAGGAATAAAGATGTGATGCAAAAATCCCAGCAGGCAAAGATAGAACAATATAGCCGCCCAAAATCCCCCGAACCAGATCAGGTTTCGCTTAAAGCGGAAGTAACCGATTCCCATGCCGATAAAAATTAATGGGAAAATAACTGCGCCTAACCCGAAACCATAAGACAGAAAATCGCGCAGGAACTCCCCGATAAACCCGGTAGGCAGGCCTGCATAAGAAGCCAGCAGAAACAATCCTGCCGCAAGGAAAAGAATTCCTTTTAATTCAGAATTCTTCTGGCTTATCTCTATATCTTTTTCATTATCTACTGCAGGTTTCTTTTTCACTTTCTGACCTCACATCATTCCTTTGAATACTTAAAAATGTACGCAAAGACGAACCGCACGGACTGTCCTTTCACCACTTATACTTCCATAATAATCGGAATGATCATCGGGCGGCGCCTGGTCTTCTCATATAAAAAGCGCCCCAGAGAATCTCGGATCGCGTTTTTTAACGAAGACCATTCCATAGTATTTCCATCCTCGCACTTATCCAGTGCTGCCTGAACTTTATCGTTTGCTTCGCCCATCAGATCTTCCGCCTCCCGCACGTAAACAAAGCCACGGGAAACAATATCCGGACCGGACACAATCTGGCCTGCAGCGCTGTCAATGCCAACCACCACGATTATGATGCCGTCCTGGGACAACTGCCGCCGGTCCCGCAGCACAATATTGCCAACATCGCCAACACCCAGACCGTCAATCAGTACATTGCCTGCCGTAATCTTTCCGTTCAGGCAAATCCTATCGCCGGTAAGCTCAACTACGGCGCCGTTTTCCGCAATCATGATGTTCTTCCGGCTCATACCCAGGCTTTCCGCCAGACGGGCATGCTTCACCAGATGCCGGTATTCACCGTGTACCGGCATAAAGAATTTCGGGCGCACCAGATTGTGCATGATCTTCAGTTCTTCCTGGCTGGCGTGGCCGGAAACATGAACGCCGTTGGCCTTTTCATACACCACTTCCGCGCCCAGCATGTACAAATGGTTGATGGTGTTTGACACCATCTTTTCGTTGCCGGGAATCGGCGCGGCAGAAATGATCACCGTGTCTCCGGGGACGATGGGAACCTTGCGGTTCTCGCCCATGGACATACGGGTCAGGGCGGACATTGGCTCACCCTGGCTGCCGGTGCAGATCACTACAACCTTGTCGTTAGTATAATTGCGGATATCATCTATGTCGATCAGCAGTCCTTCCGGCACCTTCAGGTAATCCAGCTTCAGGGAAATATTTACAACATTGACCATGCTGCGTCCCATGACCGCAACTTTTCGTCCATACCTGACAGCCGTATCACAGATCTGCTGGATGCGGTGGACGTTAGACGAAAACGTAGCTACAATGATGCGGTTCTTTGCATAACGGAACTCGTTGTCAAAAGTATCTCCTACAAACTTTTCGCTTTGCGTATAACCGGGACGCTCCGCATTGGTACTGTCCGCCATCATCAGCAGCACCCCCCGGTCACCGTATTCGGAAAAACGGTTCAGTTCCATGACCTGACCATCCACAGGCGTCTGGTCAATTTTAAAATCACCAGTGTGAACGATCAGTCCTACCGGCGTATGAATTGCCATGCCGATCGCATCGGGGATGCTGTGGTTAACCCGCATGAATTCAAGTTTAAAAACGCCGGCCCTTACACGGTCGCCGGATTTTACGACATTTAAATTGGCAGTGGAAACCCCCGCCTCCTCCAGGCGTCCTTCCAGAATGCCAAGCGTTAATGCAGTGCCGTACACAGGTACATCCAGCTGTTTTAAGATAAAAGGCAGCGCGCCGATGTGGTCTTCATGACCGTGGGTCAAAAAAATGCCTTTCAGTTTATCCTGATTATCAATTAAATAAGTGATATCGGGAATAACCAGATCGATGCCCAGCATATCGTCTTCAGGAAACATTAAACCGGCGTCAATCAGAATAATATCGTCCCCATAACGGAAAACCGTCATGTTTTTTCCGATTTCGCCGAGACCGCCAAGCGGTATGATATTTAACTTTTTTAAAGATTTATCCAAAATTTACCTCCATGTTTAAAATTTCCGCTCATAAAATTCTGTTGTTATTATACTGCAAACATAAGAGAAAAACAATGATTTAACCTTATAAATGATATTTCAATGTAAAATATTTGTGAAATTGATTATGAAACAAGTGAAGAATCAAGAAATACTTTTTCAACAACAATTTTTCACTCATACAAAAAAGTAATAAAACTGTGCGACAAAAATAAAAAATCGCACCGGCTTATTCATGTTAACCTTTTAATTAAGAAAGGAGGGAAAAGGAAGAATTGCCGGTGCGGGAAAAATCGCTTTACGTATTAAATTGTATATAAATAATTTATCATATAAAAATACTTACAGCCGCCAAAATTATGTTTACGATTTACTCATCATCAGAACCCACAGTTAATGCGCCACCTTTGTTGCGTTTCTGCCACAGGTATGCCAATACCAGAACCGCGACGCCAGCAATGTCGGTCATGGTTCCCGGAACGATCAGGCACAGGCCGCCCAGGAAGAACACGATGCGCTGTATTACGTTCAGCGGGTGCTGACAGAAGCCGATCATGGCCAGAGACAGACCCCACATGCCTAAGATTGCAGTGAGCATAGACAACAGCACCGTAAGCGCAGTCGCATTGATCATCAACAGCTCAGGCGCCAATACGAAAATGTACGGAACGATAAAAGCTGCGATAGCCAATTTCGCCGCGTTGACACCGGTCTTCATGGGATTGGCGCCGGCAATACCGGAACCTGCGTAAGCAGCCAGGGCAACAGGCGGGGTAACGTCAGCCACGATGCCGAAGTAGAACGCGAACATATGAGCCGCCAGCACCGGTACATTCATCTGTACCAAAGCAGGAGCCGCAATAGTGGAAGTGATTACATAGTTTGCCGTTGTCGGAACGCCCATGCCCAGAATCAAGGAAGTGATCATGGTGAAGAACATGGCCGGCAGCAGTTTGCCGCCTGCCAGATCCAGCAGCGCGGTAGCCAGTTTCAGGCCAACGCCGGTCTTCGTTACCACACCGATGATAATACCGGCAGTAGCGCAGGCAATCAGTACACCCAGCACGCCTTTGGAACCGTTGATCAGGCCGTTGACAAAATCCATGGGGGTAATGCGCGTACTCTTACGCAGACAGGCGCAGATGATGGTCAACGCGATGGCGTACAGGGCAGCACGCATGGGAGTGTAACCGGTAACCAACAGATAAACGATGATGATCAGCGGGATCGCCAGATGGCCTTTCTCCCGGAGCAGTTCGCCGAATTTGGGCAATTCTTCCCGCGGAGTACCCTTTAAACCATACTTCTTCGCTTCAAAGTGAACACCGATCCAGATACCGGTGTAATACAGCACTGCCGGAATGACGGCTGCCTTAACTACATCAATGTAAGGAACGCCTACAAATTCCGCCATCAGGAAGGCTGCCGCGCCCATAACAGGAGGCATCAGCTGGCCGCCGGTGGAGGCCGCCGCTTCTACCGCGCCGGCGAATGAAGGTCTATAACCTAACTTTTTCATCATGGGGATGGTGAAGGAGCCGGTACCTGCCACGTTGGCCACAGAAGAACCTGAAACCGTACCCATCAGGCCGGAAGACAGGACCGCAACCTTGGCGGGTCCTCCTACTGCCCAGCCTGCCAGTGCATTGGCCGTATCAATGAAGAACTTGCCAAGACCGGTAGCTTCCAGATAGGCGCCAAACAGGATGAACAGATAAATGAAGGTAGATGATACGCCCATGGGCACGCCGAAAATACCTTCTGTTGTAAAGTACAAATGGCTTACCAGTTCGTCAAAGCCAACACCCCGGTGCGCCATGATACCGGGCATATAAGGACCGGCAAAAGCGTACGCCAGAAAGACCAGCGCTACCGTGATCATAGGCCAGCCAACCGTACGGCGGGCCGCTTCGAATACCAGCACGATACCCAGAATACCTACTATTATATCTGTTTCAGTATTCATGCCGGCCCGCAGCACCAGCTCGTCATATTCAAAGAAAATGTACATCGTCGCGAACACGCTGAGCACAGCAAACACCAAATCCACCGGGTGCATGGACTTTCTCGACCAGCTGGCCCGCCCCGGATACAAAAGATAGATCAGGGCCATACCGAAGCACAGATGGATGGTACGCTGCAGATGCGCGTCCAGCACACCGAAGATACCGGTATACAATTGGAAACAGGCAAACAGGATGCAGATGGCGGAGATTACATATCCCCAAAAACCGTCCGGTTCCCGCTTGTTCGACTCTTTATCAAATTTCTGCATCACCTCTTCGGCAGACATTTCCACCGGAGCATCAGTTGTTTTCTTCTTTACGTCGTCCACAGGCCTCACCGCCTTTTCAAAAAATATTTGAAACTAAAACAAGATTCATAATATTGATAAATAAATTGTAAAAATAAGTACGCTACAGATTCAACTCAGTTTAGCAAGCGACATCAGCCAGTACTGATACCGCTTCATGACTTTTACTTCTACCAGGGTTCCCTGTCCGTACAACGGACATAAATCGTAAATCTCACCCTTATGGATGATTTTCGGCATCGCCTGTATGGCAGTCCGGAACTTAAGAGATTTGTAAGGCCGGTTCATTTCCAAATCGAACTTGCCGTCCTTTTTCAGGCTGGTAAACTTTCCTTCCGAAGGATCATATGGAAGCCCTACCCCCAACGACTCATAGGTAGTATGAGTCATGGTCATGTCATCCACGCCGTTGACCCGGAAATATTCATCCACCGGGGTCTGCTGAACTGAATGTTTGTAATGGTAGCTCCACTCCCCGCCCTTTTCTACGGAGAAAAAACGGATCGGAAAACCATTCTCCGGCAGCAGTACGACCAGCAATTGGTTGCCATACCAACCTGCTGCGGCTAACAGTAACAGCAGCAATACTGCTAAGGACGGATGTTTGAAAAAAGACCGGGCCCCGGTGGACGCCGGAGTCCGGTCTGTACTTGTGTGATCCATCAAAAATTACTTCTCGTTGAAGAATTTCTCCGCACCGGCATTCAGTTTAATGGACATGCCGTCTTTAGCGGTTGCTTTGGTGATGTTCTTGGAAACGTTATGAGCAGCTTTCATACGGTCCAGGTTGCCATACAATGCTTTTACAATAGCGTAACCGGTATCGGCATCCATCTTATCGGTAACAGCCAGCATGCATTTTACAGCAACAGCAGCAGTATCGGTATCAACCTTATTGTAGGTCTTTGCCGGAATGGTAACTTTGGTGTAGTACGGATATTTGGCAATCAGTTTGTCGGCAATGTCAGCGCCTACGCTTACCATTACCACTTCATGCTGGGTTGCCAGGTCCTGGATAGCAGCGGTCGGGAAACCGGCAACTACGAAACCAGCGTCAACGTTGCCGTCTTTCAGGGCGGAAGCAGCTTCGCCGAAGGACAGATACTGGGGTTTGATGTCTTTATAGGTAATACCTGCAATGTTCAGGATCTGACGGGCATTGGCTTCGGTACCGGAACCGGCAGCACCTACGGCAACTCTCTTGCCTTTCAGGTCAGCTACGGTCTTGATGCCGGTCTTTTTGGTAGTAACGATCTGAACGGTTTCCGGATACAGGGTAGCCAGGCCTTTCAGAGATTCAACTTTTTTGTCTTTGAACATTTCTGTGCCGGTGGAAGCATAGTAAGCAATATCGTTCTGGATGAACGCAATGTCAACTTTGCCTTCCTTCAGCAGGTTTACGTTGGCAACGGAAGCGCCGGTGGACTGGGCGGAAGCATTCGCGCCTTTCACATTCTTGTTCAGGATGTCAGCCAGTGCGCCGCCTAACGGATAATAGGTGCCTGCGGTACCGCCGGTAGCAATGTTAATAAATTTTTTGCCACCGTCAGCAGCCGGTTTAGGAGCTTCTTTCTTCTTGTCTCCGCCACCACAGCCGGCCAGTACGGAACCGATAACCGCAAAGGCCATCAAGAACGCCAAAAATTTTTTCATAGATAAATCCCTCCCTTTTCGCTTTCAGCAAAAAATTACATAAAAATGCTTATTACATTCGCATTCATTTATGTTTTCTATATTTTACCAAAAATTCCTGCTTGCACAAAATTATTTTTTAAAATTTTTTAAAGAATACTGTATACAAGAGTAAGAGGAAATGCTAAAATAAACTTGTTTTAAAATGTTCTGCCTTAAATTCCAGGCAAAAAAAAATCAAAGGATGTGTAATACTATGAATAGTGCGCCTGTTTACAAATTGCGGTTAGCCCGTACTCTGTACAATAATTTTTACCGCGCCCGCCTGCAGGACGCCAACGGCGAAGATGCAGGCCAGCTGCTGATCGTTCCCGGCCTTCCCCTTGACCGCAGCCAGCTTCCGGAGAATGCCCCGGTCGCTGATCCGTATCTGCTGGTTATTGTAGAAGATGCAAACATCAACAAAAATAATGTCATTGATTTTGAAGAAGGAGTCTCCCGCGCCGTGCTGGCAAAATTTACAACCGAAACAACTTCGTTCAAACATTGCGAATTCTACTATCCTTCTCCCGCATTTTATTTTGCGCAGGAAGAAGAATAACTCGAACATCGAAAGGCAGGACTCTCGTTATGAAAGTCCTGCCTTTTAAATTTGTGCATAAGAAATTACACAGGCGCATCCTGCTTTTCTTTTTCACTGAACTTATCTGCCACTTCCAGTATCTGATCCTCTGCCGCAAAAAATGCGTCAACGATTTTCGGATCAAACTGCCTGCCCCGTTCTTCGCGAATGATGCCAAATGCTTTTTCGTAAGGGAAGCCTTTCTTATAACAGCGGTTGGAAATCAGCGCGTCAAACACGTCCGCTACAGCCATAACACGGGCCGACAGCGGAATGTCTTCCCCGGCAAGCCCGGAAGGATATCCTTTCCCATTCCACTTTTCATGGTGGTAC